>JAFEFD010000581.1 GCA_018240765.1 Pseudomonadota bacterium
ATCTACGACGCCGGCGCGAAATTCCCCTCCGGATTCGATGTCGGCGAAGCGACCGTGGTGCCGGCACTGCATGCTCTGGGCATCGAGAACGTCGAGCGCATGATCGTCAGCCATGGCGACAACGACCATTCCGGCGGCGCGGCCGCGGTCGCGGCGGCGTGGCCGCATATCGCGGTGGAATCCGGCGAGCCGGATCGGATGCCGATTGCGGCGACGCAATGCCTGGCCGGCGAATCCTGGAACTGGAACGGCGTGGAATTCCGCATCGTGCATCCGCACGAACCGCTGTCCGCGGTCGACAACGATCGTTGTTGCGTGCTCGCGGTGCGCAGTGGCGATAGCGAACTCGTGTTGTCCGGCGACATCACCCGCGCCGTCGAGCCCGACGTTGCTGCCGCGCTGGCGCCGATCGCGCAACACGTCGTGTTGCAGGTTCCGCATCATGGCAGCAAGACATCGTCAAGCGCGGATTTCATCGCCGGACTGCATCCGGCATTGGGGCTGATCACGGCCGGATACATGAACCGTTTCCACCATCCGAATCCCGATGTCGTTTCGCGCTACCGAGCCGACGATGTCGATCTCATCAATACCGCCAACAGCGGATTCGTCGCATTGCGTTTCGCACCGGGCGAGTCCCCGCGCATCGTCGAACGCGGTCGCATCGACCGGCATCCGTACTGGCGCGAGCAGTGATAGGAATTGCAATCGTTTCCCGTTTATCCCGGTCATGTCGGACTTGCGGACGAGGAAACGATTCATGCACACCCACCATCGCAGCCTGCGGCTGAAAGCATTGCCAGCGTTTCTGTTCCTGGCGCTGGGCGGAAATGCCGGCGCTGCCACGCTTACCGTCAACAGTCTCGCCGACAACACGACAGGTGGCGATGGCCTGGTCTCGCTGCGGGAGGCGATTCTGGCTTCGGTCAATCACTCCACGACCGACTTGGGCCAGACCGGCACCGGCAACGACACGATTGACCTGACTGGGGTGAGCGGCACGATTGCGTTGAACTCGGTTCTACCGAGCATCGCCAGCCGGATCTCGATTGCCGGACCGGGCGAAGCCTTGCTGACGATTCAGGGCAGCAGCGCCAATGCCGGCGGCAACGATGGCATTTTTTTCATTTCCGATGTTTTGGTGGTAAGCAAAGTCACTCTCGTCGGCGGCACCTCGCAGGGTGGCGCTGGAACCAGCGTGCAGCGCGATGGCGCGGGCGGTGGTGCAGCGGGCATGGGCGGTGCAGTTCTGGTCAATACGGGTGGCCGATTCGTAGCGGATTACGTCACCTTTACCGGCAATCGCGCGATTGGCGGCGCCGGCGGCAGCACAAATGGACCGTACGGCAGTTTTTATGCGGGCGGAGGCGGAGGTTTTGGCGAAGACGCTCCGGTGATGTCGAGTTCCCCGGCTTATGGCGTGCGTGCCACGCGCGGTGGCAATGGTGGGCCGTTTGGCAATACGGGAGGAAGTCCAGGCACGGTTGGCAACACGGGCTATGCGGGTGACGGCGGCGATGGCGGTGGCGGTGGCGGCGGCGGTACGGGAATCGCTACCCGTGGCGGCAATGGCGGATTCGCCGGTGGCGGCGGCGGCGCTGGATGGGCCCACTGCGGTGCCGGTCCTGCAGGTGCCGGTGGCTTTGGCGGCGGTGGCGGCGGCGGTACGTTGTGCAATAGCGATGGCTATGCGAAAGCCGTTGGCGGATTCGGAGGATCATTCGGCGGCAGCGGCGGTGACGGTTCGGGAACTGCCTCGCCGAATAGCGGAACGGGTGGCGGTGGCGGCGGTGGTGCAGGCCTGGGCGGTGCCTTGTTCGTGCGCACGGGCGGCAAGGCCAGTCTGGCCAACTGCACGTTCAGCAGCAACCAGGCGCAACGTGGCTTGGGCGGGAGCGGCGGCGGCAATGGCATTGCCGGAAGCAACGGTCAAGGCAAGGGCGGCGTGTTCTTCATCATGAATGGAGCGACGCTCTTCGCCACCGACCTTACCTTGTCCGGCAATTCAGCTTCGGATGCTGGAAGCACGGCTACCGATAACGCGAATTTCTACGGCAATCTGATAACCGACGCGATATTTCACAACGATTTAGACGGCGACGGCTTTTGAAGCAACACTGGATCACGAAACCGTAGCAACAAGTATCCGCACTTGCGCAGGATTGATCGCGGGATTTGAGACGCCAGCCGGTATCATCCCCGGATGACCGGATTCTTCGTTCACCGTGATAGCCGCACCGAAATACTCGCCGAGGAACTATTCACGGCATTGGATCGAGAACGCCCGGCGCAGGTTCTGGCACCGCATACCGTGGTCGTCGCGCATCCGGGACTCGGGCGTTGGCTGCTCAGTGAGTTCGCGCGGCGCGGGGAGTGCGGCATTGCGGCGAATTTCGATCTGATCCAGCCCTGGCAGTGGCTGGAACGTGCGGCCGGGCAGGTGCTTGGCAATGAATCCGACGCGAATTTCGCCACGCAGAACCTGCGCTGGCACATCCATGCGCTTTTGCCGGCACTGGACGATGCGCGTGTGCAGCGTTTGCTCGATGGCGCCGATGGCGTGCGCCGGCGTTTCCAACTGGCCGATCGACTGGCTGGTGCCTATGCGCAATATCTGACCTACCGGCCGGATTGGATCGCGGCCTGGGAAAGCGGCGCGAAGGCGCAGGATTGGCAAGCCAGGCTTTGGCAACGCTTGCGCCAGCGCATTGCCGGGCCGCATCGCGCGCAGCGGCATGAGCAACTCATCGCAGCGCTGGCCGCGCGCGGCGACGGTGCGTCGGAGCCGCTGCACCTGTTCGGCATCAGCCACCTTCCAGCGGATATTCTCGCCGCGTTGAAAGCGGTGTCGGCGCATCGCGCGGTGCATCTGTATTTTCCCGATCCGTGTCGCGAATACTGGGGCGACCTGAAGTCGAAGCGCGAACTGTTGCGCAAGGGCGAGGTCGACGACGCGTGGCACTACGAAATCGGCCATCCGCTGCTGGTTTCACTCGGGCGCATGGCCCAGGATTTCTTCATCGCGCTGGAAAGCGCCGGTGTCGAACTCGATGTCGGCGAACCCGAGTCATCGAAGCCTGACTCCAGCCTGCTCACGCGATTGCAACAAGGTATTCGTGGTGGCCACGGCGCCGGAATGGATTCCACCGTGGCGACACCTGATGACGCCAGTCTGCGCGTACACGCCTGCGCCACGCGCCTGCGCGAGCTCGAAGTGCTCAAGGATTCACTGTTGCGCTTTCTCGCCGACGAACCGAAGTTGCTGCCTCGCCAGATCGTGGTGATGGCGCCGGATATTTCCGCGTATGCGCCGTATCTGCCCGCCGTGTTCGGTGAAGCGGCGCATCACAGCGCCGATCCGTCGCGGATTCCCTGGCACCTGGCCGATGTGCGCCTGGCGCAGACGCATCCCTTGCTGCGCGCGTTCGCCACGCTGCTCAATCTGGGCGAGAGTCGTTTCGCCTTGGGCGAAGTGCTCGACCTGCTCGATGTGCCTGCGCTCGCGCGCCGCTTCCGGCTTGATGGTGTCGATCGCGAAGTTCTGGAAACGACGTTGCGCCGCGCGGGCGTGGCCTGGGGCCTGGATGCGGCGATGAAGGCGCAATTCGCCGGCGTTGCCACGGTGGAAAACTCCTGGGCGTTCGGATTCGATCGCATTTTTGCCGGCGCGATCGCCGGCGCCGATACGGACGATGCATTGCTCGATGGCGTGCTGCCATTGGCGGGAGTCGATGGTTCGGCAGCTATCGCACTCGGCCGGGCACACCGATTGCTGGATGTCTTGCGCGAGCTGCGTGACGGTTTTGCTCGTCCGCGCCCACTCGCGGACTGGTGCGAATGGCTCGGCGAACGCATCGATGCCTTGTTCCGCGCAGACGCAGATGACCGCGTCGAAACTCGTGCGCTGGATGCGCTGCGTCGCGCGCTGGCCGAACTGGCAACGCAATCCGCCGCGAGTGGGACACAGGAATTGCCGTGGCGCGTGGTGCGCGAGGCCGTGCGCGGCCAGCTTGACGCGGTGTCCGAGCGCCAGCCATTTCTGCTCGGCGGGGTCACCTTTTGCGGCCTGGTACCGCAGCGATCGATTCCGTTTCGCGTGGTCTGCCTGCTCGGCATGAACGATGGCGAATTCCCGCGCGATGGCGGCGACACCGGCCTGAATCTCATGGTGAAGTATCCGCGCCGCGGCGACCGCGACACGCGCCGCGAGGATCGCTACCTGTTCCTCGAAGCGCTGATGGCGGCGCGCCAGCACCTGCATATCAGCTACGTGGGCCGCGATGTTCAGGACGGCAAGCGCATCGACCCGGCGGCGCCGTTGGCGGAATTGCTGCAATTCCTCGACGACGCGCACACGCTGGGCAAGGACGATCCTCGCCCGTGGCTCGTCGCGCATCCGCTGCAGCCATTCGACGCCCGCTATTTCGATCATTCCGAACAGCGCGACACGCGGCTGTTCTCCTACAACGCCGATTTCCGCGAACAGGCAGACGCAAAATCCGCACCAGCGACCTTCATCGATTGGACAGACGACTCGCTCGCGGATTCCGCGGAACCGCGCGTGTGGTCACTCGACCGGCTCGCACGGTTCTGGCGCGATCCGCTCGCCGCGCAGCTGCGTGAAGGCGCCGGCATCGACCGCGAAGCGCTCGAGGTCGATGCATCAGCCGATTCCGAACCACTGACCTCGCATTTCGATCGCCGCGAACGCATGCAATCACGCATCGTGCTCGATGCGTTGCGTCGCAATGCAACCACACTTGCCGAAACCGCGCCGGATGCCATCGCGCGCTCCGGCCGGCTGGCGGGTGGAGCGATCGGCGCGGCGGCATGGCAAGGCCTGCGCGAGAGCGCGCGGCCGCTGCTCGAGGCCCTGCAGCGCGAACTCGGGACTGATGCGCGTCGTGAACCGCGTCCGGTCAGCTTCGATATTGACGGCATGCGCATCGCCGGCAGCGTGCGCGACGTCTATGCGCGTGCCGACGGCAATCGCGCGCATGTGGGTCTGCGCCTGCATCGCGCGGCGGATTTCGGCGACTTGTTGCCGTTCTACATCCGTCATGCCGCGTTGCGTCTTTCCGATATCGATGCCGCACCGGTTTTCCTGGAAGAAGCGGAATCCGCGTCTGCCGCCGAACCCGCATTGCTCGCGGCGATTCGCGCGCAGGATTCGGCGCAACTTCGCGAAGGTTTGCGAACCTTGCTGGCGATCGCGCGGGAATCCGCAGGCAAACCGGTATTGTTTCCGGTCAGGACCGCATGGGCGTGGTCCATCTCGGCACCGACCCAGCGCAGCGAGAAAGCATGGACGGCGTGGCATGGCACGGATTTCAAGGGTGGCGAGGGCACGTACGCTCCGGGCTACAACGCCTTGTTCGCACGAGGCATCGATTTCCTGGATGGCGTTTCGGATGCGGCGAAAGCGTTTGCGGAAACCTGCGTGCGGGTTTCCGACGTACTCGATCCGCAGCACACGCTGCTGTTGCCCGAACGCGCGGGAGCGCCGCGATGAGCGCTATTGTCACGACGCTGGATTGGCAGGCGCTATCGCTGGCAGCGCCGGATCGCGTTCTGATCGAAGCCAGCGCCGGCACTGGCAAGACCTGGACGATTGCCGCGCTGTACCTGCGCCTGTTGCTCGAAGGGCAGACGCCGCCGCTGGTCGGCGCGATTCTCGTCGCCACCTTCAGCGAGGCGGCGGCGCGCGAGTTGCGCGAACGCCTGCGCGCACGCCTTGCCGACGCCGAGCGCGAATTGCAGCGCATCGTCGATCGTGCGGCGGCGCAGGCAGACGTCCAAGACAACGACACGGTATTGACGTGGTTGGCAACGCAGTTCGCGCAAGCCGGCGATGCGAAGCAGGCGTTGCAGCGCATCCAGCTTGCGCGCATGGATTTCGACCGCGCGCCGATCGGCACGATCCACGCGTTGTGCCAGCGTTTCCTGCGCGATTTTCCGCTGGATTCCGGCATGGCCGCGATCGCATCCGAGCGGATCGACGAGGACGCACTGTTGCGCGAATGCGTCGAGGACTTCTGGCGCCTGCGCTATCTCGGCGATGGCGCAGTCGATGCGGCTGAAGCAATCCTGTTCGCGGGCGGCCCGGAAAAATTGCTGCGCGACGTGCGTGACATGCTGGCGCACGATGCGCGGATACTCGCGGCGGACGGGATTGAAGCGCTCGATGCGGAGATTGCGCGCCTGCGAGCGCCGGAAGCCCAGCGTCAGCTGCGTGAATTGTGTGAAGCGGCGCATTACAAGTTGCCGAACAAGAGTGCTGTGCGTAAACGCCTGGCCTCGATTGTGGATGCGTTGACTGCGAACGCCCTTGTCATCGAAACCATCGACAAGCAGATCGACAAGTATTTCACTGGCGACGAACTCGACAAACAACAATCTGAATTCGCCAATGTGCGTTTGCGCGATCAGCCCTTGATCCGTCAATTGCGTACGATCAAGGCACTTGCCGCGCATAGCGACACCTTCATCCGCGGCCGCGTGCTGGTTGCCGCCTGCGAATTCTGCCGGGTGGAAATCCCGCGCCGCGCCGAACAGCGCCAGGCGATGACGTATTCGCTGATGATCGCGAAAGTGCATGAGCGCGTGCGTGACGGGAACGGCGGCATGGCGCAGGCGTTGTTCGAGGCGTATCCATTCGCCCTGGTCGACGAATTCCAGGACACCGACGCGCGGCAGTTCGAAATTTTCGACGCGATCTATCGTGATCGCGACGGCGTCACGCGCGGCTGGCTGGCCATGATCGGCGATCCGAAACAGGCCATCTACGGTTTTCGCGGCGGTGATATCGCCGCATATCTCAAGGCCCGCGAAGGTGCCACGACGCGCTGCGCGATGGGCACGAATTATCGTTCCACGCGCGTCCTGGTAGAAGCGCTCAATGCGCTGTATGCCGCTGGCGACGGCGGTTTTGGCGAAGCGGCCATCGCGTATCAGCGCATGCTGTGCGCAGGCAATGCGGAGAAAGCCGAATTGCGGCGGAAGGGCAGGGCGGCACCGCCATTTTCGATCCACCGCTTCCGCGGCAATGCGCTGGGCACGAAAGATCAGCCGCTGACGGCACAAGGTGAGCTGGCGAACATCGCGCTGGACGACTGCGCGCAGCGCATCGTCGAATTGCTCACCGATGCGGCGACGACGCTCGGAGACAACCCCGTGATGCCCGGCGACATCGCCGTGCTGCTGCCGAAGAACACACAGGTATCGGAATTGCGCAGACGCCTCGTGGATCGCGGCGTGCCCTGCGCGGGCAGCGGCCGCGAAAGCGTGCTTGAAGGCGCGACCGCAGAGGAACTCGAGCTGTTCCTCGCCGCGATCCTGCATCCGGATGACGATGGCGCGGTTCGCGCCGCGCTGGCCACGAGCCTGCTCGGATACGACTTGTGCGGCATCGCCGCCTTGCAAACAGATTCCGCCGCGTTCGAGCGCGAACTCGATCGCTTCGCCAAGTGGCATGATTTGGCGCTGACACGCGGCGCATTCGCGGCCATCGCGAGCCTGATCGCGCAGCGTGCCGGTGCCTTGCTGTGCGAGCGCAGCGGCGAGCGCATCATTGCCGACCTGCGCCATCTGGGCGAATTGCTGGCCGCGCGTGAGATGGAAGAACCCGGCCTTGAACGCGCGATCGCCTGGTACGCGCAGGCGCGCCGCGATGCTGAAAACAATGGCGAACGCGATCGCCGCGTGCGCCTGCTCGCGGACGCCGGCGCGGTGCAGATCATGACCTTGCACGCAGCCAAGGGCCTGGAATTTCCGATCGTGTTCCTCCCGCTGGCGTGGAACACGGCCGAGCGCAGTGGGCAGCACGAACCCAAGGTTTTGCATTACCACGACGACGATGCTCGTGCCTGCATTGATGTCGGCTCGGGCGGATTCGTGGATCACCTGCAAACACATTTCGCCGAGGATCTGCGCGAACGCCGGCGCCTGCTTTATGTCGCGATGACGCGCGCGAAATCGGCCTTGCATGTGTACTGGGTCGGTCGCGGTGTTCCTGAAGATGCCGTTGCGTGGAAGATTCCGGCCATCGATATCGCATTGCGGCAAGCGCTGCGCGCGCACGGCCTGGCATTGAGCGAAGCGGCCTTGCCCGAACTTGCCGGCAAAATCGATGGAATCACCATTGCCGATCCGGCCCTGCGTGGCAGGGCCCGTTATGCGGCGACGCACGCATCGGGTTCGGAGCGCCTGCCACAGCAGCCTCTGCCCGCACTTCGGCGCTTCGAGTGGCTGCACAGTTTCAGCGGCATCCTGCGCAGTCGCGTGGTCGAGTCCGCCGATGCGGCGGCAGACGATGAAACCGACCCGCAAGATGCCGTCATCGATATAGCCGAGGTCGAACCCGAGCATCCCGAACTGCTGGCGTTGCATGCAGTGGGTGGAAGTGCGTTCGGCGATGCGGTGCACAAGACGCTGGAGGCCGCTGGCATGCGGCCGGTGGATCGTGCCTTGTTGCGCGACAAGCTGGCGGCGCAGGGTATCGCGTCCATGGAAGAGGAACCCGAAGCGGCGCTGTTGCGCATGCTCGAACGCGTGCGCGAGTCCGACCTCGGCGACGGCCTGCGCCTGATGGACTTGCCAGCGCGCGAACGCGTGGCCGAATTCGGATTCCAGTTCCCGATCGGCGCTTGCCTGCGCGATCTGCGCGCGGCGTGCGCACGGCATGGATTCGCGGATGTCTGGCCGGCGCAACTGCGCGCCAGCGAACTCAACGGCATGCTCACCGGATTCGCCGACCTGATTTTTTTCCACGGCGGGCGCTATCACGTGCTCGATTACAAGACCAACCGCCTCGGCACGCGCGTGTCCGACTATTGCGGTGCGGCGCTGGATGAGGCGATGCGTGATGATTTCTATCCCTTGCAGGCGTTGATCTACACCGTCGCCCTGCATCGCTACCTGCGCCAGCGGCTGCACGTCTATTCGCCAGAGCAGCTGGGCGACAGCGTGTACCTGTTCCTGCGCGGTGTCGGCCTCGCGCCCGGCGCGGGCGTGTGGCGGCGGCGTTGGCCAGAGGCATTGATCCACGATCTGGACGAGGTCTTCGCGGGCGTGGAGGCAGCGGCATGAATGCAGTGGCGCTTCCCGAACGCGAGTTTCCCTCCCCCGATTCCGTCGATTCCGATTTCGTGCGCGCGCTTGAACGCTGGGTACGTGAACGCAGCGGATCGAGCCTGCTGGCGAATGCTGCCGCGACATTGATCCACGGTGAGGCCCAGGGACATGTGTGCTGCGATCTGTCCGCGGATGCCGGGCTTGGCGACGACGAGATTGCCACCTTGCGCGGCCATGCGTGGGTCGGAGCTGGCGATGCATTCACGCCCTTCGTGCTCGATGGCGATGCAAATTTGTATACCTGGCGCAACTGGCGCCACGAAACGCGGCTGGCAGATTCCTTGCGCGAGCGTGCGGGTAGACGCGCGTATCCGCTCGATGCAACGACATTGGCGGCGGACACGGGCGAATTGTTTGCGGGCATGGACGCGCAAGCGACCAAATGGCAACGCGCCGCCGTCGCAGCCGTGCCTGGCGCACGCGTGTTCGTACTGACCGGCGGCCCCGGCACCGGCAAGACGACGACCGTGCTGCGCATGCTTCTGATGTTGATCAAGCAAGCACGCGCTTGCGAATTGCCCGAACATCCGACGATCGCGCTCGCCGCGCCGACCGGCAAGGCCGCGCAGCGCCTGTCCGCATCCATCGCCGACGGTACGCGCGCGCTGGCCCAATCGCTGGCGCCGGGTTCGGCGTTCACGCCCTTGCTCGAATCGCTAGCCACGACGCAGGCGCAAACGCTGCATCGCCTGCTCGGATTCTCCGCGCGCACTGGCGAATACGCATTCAATGCCGACGCGCCGCTCGCCGCCGACATCGTGGTGGCCGATGAAGCCTCGATGATCGACCTTGCCATGATGCGTCGCCTCGTCGACGCGTTGCGCCCGGACGCGGTGCTGATCCTGCTCGGCGATCCGGCTCAGTTGTACGCGGTCGACGCCGGCAGTGCGCTCGGCGACATTGCCGGCAGCGTTGTGCAAAATTCATTGCCCGGTGCGCTGGCCGAGCGTCTGTCCGGCGTACTTGGCGATGTGCCGGCATCCGACGATGCCAGCGTGCCGCTGGCAGGGCAGGTGCTGACCCTGACCCATGGCTTTCGCGCCGAAAAGGAACTCGCGGCCGCGCTCGATGCGCTGCGCAGCCGCGATGTGGCATGGGTCGAACGCATCGTTGCCGAAGGCGGGGAAGGCGGCGTGCGCTGGTTCGACTGCGCCGATGCCGCCGCCGTGCGCGCGCGCCTCGACGCGTGGATCGCCACGCATGCGGATGCCTACGCCAGCCTGATGCGGCCGGACATCGAACCTGCCGATGCCCTGCGCCGCTTGCGCGAGATGCAAATCCTGTGCGCGCTGCGCGACGGGCTATTCGGTGCGAATGAAGTGAACGTCGCGCTGACGCGCCGGCTTGCCGCGCGTTTCGGATTCGACGCGAACCCGGTTTGGCATCATGGCCGCGCGGTGATCGTCACGCGCAACGACTACGCGCGTGGCCTGTACAACGGCGATGTCGGCATCGCGCTGGATCGCGGCGACGGCCTGCGCGTGTGGTTCGATGGCGATGCGGGTGTGCCGCGCAGTTTCTCCGCGCGCGCACTGCCCGCGCACGAGACCGCCTGGGCGATCACGATCCATCGTAGCCAGGGTTCGGAATATGACGAGGTTGCCGTGCTGCTTCCGCGTGATCCCAAGCATCGCATCCTCAGCCGCGAACTCGTCTACACGGCGGTCTCGCGCGCGCGCAAGGATGCGCAGCTTTGGGCGTCCGCCGACGCCCTGCGCGCCGCCGTGGCGCGGCCAGTCGTGCGCCGCAGCGGGTTGCGGGAGCGGCTGAACAGGGTCTGATTCACAACGCAAATCCGCCCCGCGCTGTTATGATTGCGTCGGTCGATTTCTGGAGTCTTGCGCGTGCTCGAAATCCTGATTGCCGGCGGCTGGGCCATGGTGCCGATCCTGCTGTGTTCGGCGGTGGCGCTGGCCATCATCCTGGAGCGGTTCTGGTCGCTGCGGCGCAAGTCCGTGGTGCCGCCGGAACTGGGCGAACAGGTCCTGGCGTGGGCGCGCACGCGCAAGCTCGATCCGGGGCATATCGAGACCCTGCGCGCGAATTCGCCGTTGGGTGAAATACTTGCCGCTGCGCTTTCCGTGCGCAACCGCTCGCGCGACATCATCAAGGAGCGCGTCGAGGACACCGGCCGTCACGTCGTGCACCGGCTCGAACGCTTCCTCAACACGCTCGGCACCATCGCGCTGATCTCGCCGCTGCTCGGACTGCTCGGCACCGTGTTCGGTTTGATCGAGATGTTCTTCGCGGTGATGGTCTCGGGCGTGGGCGATCCGCTGAAGATGGCCGGCGGCATCGGCCAGGCGCTGGTGTGCACGGCGACGGGCCTGTGCGTGGCGATCCCGGCGTATTTCTTCCATCGCTATTTCCGCGGACGCGTCGCCGACTACGTGGTCGACATGGAAGAGCAGACGATCCGCCTGATCGACGAATTGTCCGCGCACGCCGAGCCCGCTGCGGTATCTGCGGCCACGCCCGCGCGCGCAGCAGCCAAGGCGCACTGACATGCGCCTGGGTGCGCAACGCCAGGACGAGTTCGAGATCAACGTGATCTCGCTGATCGACGTCATGCTCACGCTGCTGATGTTCTTCGTGATGACCACGACCTTCGTGCAGCATTCGGCTTTGAAGGTAACCCTGCCGCAGGCGTCGGAGAAACTCGAAGAGGCGCCGAAGAATCCGTTGATCGTGATGATTGGCGCCGACAGCCGCTTTTATGTCGACAACAACGAAGTTCTCAATCCCGATGTCGCCACGCTCAAGCAGGCGATCTCGCACATCGCCGGCGACGACCATGACATGCCGGTGATCCTGCGTGCGGACGCGATGACCCCGCACCAGGCCGTAGTCACGGCGATGGATGCGCTCGGCCAGCTCGGCTTCACGCACATGTCCATTGCGACCGTTCGGGCCAAGGACACTGGCAAACAGTGAGCGACGACGCGCACGCTTCGGCTTCCCCCTGGTCCACCTGGCGGCGGCTGCTCGGCTACTCGTCGCGCTATTGGCCAATCGCGCTGCTGGCGATGCTCGGCATGATCTTCGACGCCGCCTGCGGCTCGGTGTTCACCCTGATCATCAAACCCATGCTCGACGATTTGTTCGTGCACAAGGACAAGGCGACGATCTTCTGGATGCCGATTTTCATCGTCGGCCTGTTCCTCGTGCGCGGCATGGCGACCTACACCGCCGGCTACAACATGGCGAAGATCGCGCGCGGTGTGATCGCGACCTTGCGCGAGGAAGTCTTCCGCAAATACCTGACCCTGCCGGCCGCGTTCTTCCAGCGCGAGTCATCCAGCGTACAGATCTCGCGCATGACCTTCACCGTGGAGCAGGTAGCGAATGCCAGCACGGACGGATTGAAGATTCTTGTGCTCGATGGACTCATGATCGTCGGACAGGTCAGTGTGATGCTGTACAACAGCGCGCGCCTGACCGTTGCGCTGTTCGTGCTTGCGCCGCCGGTCGCGCTGATCGTTTGGTACGTCGGCAAGCGGTACCGGCGCATCAGCCATCGCATCCAGGATTCGGTCGGTTCGATCACCGGCATGGTCGACGAGGTCGTCAACGGCCAGCGCGAAGTCCGGATTTATGGCGGGCGCGACTACGAGCAGAGTCGTTTCTCCACGGTCAACGACGCGATCCGCCGACTGAACCTGAAGATCGCCTCGACCAATTCGATGGCGAATGCCGTGGTGCAATTCGTTGCCGCCTTCGCGCTCGCGTTGGTGATTTTTCTTGCCACCCGGCCCGGCGCGATCCTGCGCGAGATGAGCCCGGGCACGTTCATGTCGCTGATCACGGCCATGCTGGTGATGCTGCCGTCGCTCAAGCGCCTGACCACGGTGCAGTCGAACATGCAGCGCGGCGTGGTTGCGGCGCAGGATATTTTCGCCGTGCTCGACACGGATGAAGAACACGATGCCGGCAAGCTGAGGGTCGAGCGCGCGCGCGGCGACATCGCATTGCGCGGCGTGGAATTCAGCTACCCCGGCGCCGGCGTACCGGCGCTGCATGGCATCGAGCTGGATTGTGCGGCGGGCAGCGTCACCGCCATGGTCGGAAGATCAGGCAGCGGCAAGTCGACGCTCGCGAGCCTGATCCCGCGCTTCCACGATCCGGATGCGGGGCAAATCCTGCTCGACAACAAGCCGCTTGCGGATTACGCGCTCGACAACCTGCGCGCGCAGATCGCATGGGTCGGCCAGCAAGTCGTGATTTTCGACGACACCGTGGCGCGTAACATCGCTTACGGCGCGCTTGGCGGCGCGTCACGCGAAGCCATCTTGGAAGCCGCGCGTGCTGCGAACGCGCTTGATTTCATCGACGCGTTGCCGGATGGCCTCGACAGCCGTGTGGGCGAGGGTGGGGCGTTGCTGTCCGGTGGCCAGCGCCAACGCATCGCGATCGCGCGCGCGATCCTGAAGGACGCGCCGATCCTGATCCTCGACGAAGCAACCAGCGCGCTCGACAGCGAGAGCGAAAGCCTGATCCAGGACGCGCTCAAGCGTCTGCTGCGCCAGCGCACGGTCATCGTCATCGCGCATCGCCTCTCGACCATCGAACATGCCGATCGCATCGCCGTGCTCGACGGCGGCCGCATCATCGAGGCCGGCAGGCATGCCGAACTGCTCGCGCGCGGCGGCCAATATGCGCTGCTGCACAGGATGCAATTTCGCGACAACGGCGGTAATTGATTCGTGTTCGACGAGCGCGAATTGCAATCGGTCTGGTACGGCGGACGCGCGCCATCACTGTGGCTGCGCGCGCTGTCGCTGCTGTTCGGCACGCTCCGCGGGTTACGCCAGCGCCTGTATGCGACCGGGCTCTTGCCGCGCGTGCGCCTGCCGGTACCCGTTGTCGTCGTCGGCAATATCACCGTCGGCGGAACAGGCAAGACGCCGTTGACCATCGCGCTGGTCGAAGCCTTGCGCGAGCGCGGATTCAAGCCGGGCGTGGTCAGTCGCGGTTACGGTGGCAGCGCGCGCGCGGCGATGGGCGTGGATGCGCATTCGGATCCTGCAATGGTCGGCGATGAAGCGCGGTTGATATTCGATGCCACACACGCGCCGCTGGCCGTGGGTCGCGATCGTGTTGCGACTGCGCAGTTGTTGCTGTCGTCTGGCGAGGCCGATGTCATCGTCGCCGACGACGGCCTGCAGCACTACCGCCTGCATCGCGATGTGGAAATCTGCGTGATCGACGGGGAACGTCGTTTCGGCAACGAACGCCTGCTGCCAGCCGGGCCGCTGCGCGAACCGATGGCACGTCTGCAAACCGTGGATTTTCGCGTTTGCAACGGTGGCGTAGCACAGGTCGGTGAGGTGCCGATGACACTGGTTGGCGACATTGCGCTGTCGATGACAGGCGCCCAACAGCGTCCTTTGCGCGAATTCGCCGGACACCGCGTGCATGTCGTGGCCGGCATCGGAAATCCATCTCGATTCTTCGCCAAGCTGCGCGATGCGGGCATTGATATCCTCGAACACGCATTTTCCGACCACCACGCGTATGCCGCATCCGACCTCGCTTTTGGTGACGAACTGCCGGTGCTGATGACGGAAAAAGATGCGGTCAAATGCGCGGCTTTCGCTCGACCAAACTGGTGGAGTGTGCTAGTCCGCGCGCAGTTGCCACCGCATTTTTTCGATGCGGTGGCGCAGCAGCTGCGCGTCGGCGATAAAACCCGTTGACAAGCGCGCCGCGCGCGACTACCTTGCGCGCACCTTAGCCATACGGGGGCGTCCTTCCGTGGACCCTTGCAGTAGAAGCCATACTGCAGCCAGTCATCGCTAGTCCGCGGAAGGCCCGTTGCCACGGTGCGCTCCGCCTGAGACGGTAACGCGCCGGAATCGCCTGCGGGCGATCCAGCACCTCATCCGAATCGCAAGCATGACCGGCTGCCCGATTTCGGAGTCGTCATGCTGGATTTGTTCAATTTCTCCATGCTGATCCCCAATGCTGCGCGCGAGCGCGGCAAAGGTGAGGCTGCCGCGCGCGCCACAACGCAGCTTGCGGACATCGCGCGCCTGGAATCCGCCGAGGTGCTGGGCAAGCTCACCGCCGTTGCCGACGGATTGAATCCGGAACAGGTCGAAGAACGGCTTGAGGAATTCGGGCCGAACATCGTCGCACAGGAAGTGAAGAAGCACGTCGTTCTGCAACTGCTCGAACGCTTCATCACCAACCCGATCAATATCCTGCTCACCGTGCTCGCGGTAATCACCTGGGCGACGGGTTCCGAACTGAGCGACAAGATCGGCGCCATCATCATGTTCGCGATGGTGGTCATGGCCGTGTTCGTCGCGCATTTCCAGGAAGCGCGCTCCAGCCGTGCGGTTGAGCAGTTGCGACGCATGGTCAGCAACACGGCCACGGTGCGCCGCGAAGTGGACGAGCCTGTCGAAGGCGCCGACGAAGACGCACCCACGCAGCGCATGGCGAAAAAGCTCGAAGTGCCGATCGACGGCCTCGTGCCCGGCGACATCGTGTATTTGTCGGCTGGTGACATGGTGCCGGCGGATTTGCGCCTTCTGCACGCCAAGGATCTGTTCATCAATCAGGCCGCGCTGACCGGCGAATCGATGCCGGTGGAAAAATTCGCGGCTGCAGATGCGGACGCGAAGACCGCGCTGGAAGCGCGTTGCCTGTGCTTCATGGGCTCGAACGTGGTCAGCGGCAGCGCCACCGGCGTCATCGCAGCGACCGGCGCCGGCACCTATTTCGGCGCATTGGCCGGCTCGCTCGTCGGCCAGCGCGTGGAGACCAGCTTCGACAAGGGCGTGTCGCGCTTCGCCTGGCTGATGCTGCGCTTCATGGCGGTGATGGTGCCGGTGGTGTTCCTGATCAACGGCGTCACCAAGCACGACTGGTTCGAGGCATTCATGTTCGCGGTCGCCGTGGCCGTTGGCCTGACCCCGGAAATGCTGCCGATGATCGTCGCGATCAACCTCGCCAAGGGCGCGCTGAAGATGGCGAGCAAGGATGTCATCGTCAAGCGCCTGAACGCGATCCAGAACTTCGGCGCGATCGACGTGCTGTGCACGGACAAGACCGGCACGCTCACGCAAGATCGCGTCATCCTCGAGCGCCACACCGACATTCGTGGCGACGAGGACGATGCCGTGCTCGATTTCGCCTGGCTCAACAGCTACCACCAGACCGGCCTGAAGAACCTGCTCGACGTGGCGGTGCTCGAAGGCGCCACGCCAGCCGCCGCAGCGCGCCTGAAGTCGGCCTACACCCTGGTCGACGAAGTGCCGTTCGATTTCTCGCGCCGGCGCATGTCGGTGGTGGTTCGCGATGAATCCGGACGACACTTCCTGATTTCCAAGGGCGCGGTCGCCGAGACCGTGGCCGTATGCGTCAACGCGCGCGATGCCGGCGAAAACGTCGCGATGACACCGGAAAAGCTGGCCGAGGTCCGCGCCGTGTCGCGCGACATGAACGACGACGGATTTCGCGTGCTCGCGCTGGGCGTGCGCGAGATCGAAGCCAAACCAAGCTATTCGCGCGACGACGAATCAGGCCTGACCCTGATGGGCTTCATCGCCTTCCTCGATCCGCCCAAGGACAGCGCGGCGGACGCGATCGCGGCCCTGAACGCGAACGGCGTGGCGGTGAAGATCCTCACCGGCGACAACGACGTGGTCACGCGCAACGTCTGCCGCCAGGTCGGCATCACCGTCGAGAATTTCCTGACCGGGCCGAAAGTCGAGGCGATGAGCGACGACGAGCTCACTGTCGCGACGCGTACCACGCAAGTCTTCGCGCGCCTGAACCCGCAGCAGAAGGTGCGCGTGATCCAGGCCCTGCATCGCGACGGCCACGTCGTCGGTTTTCTCGGCGATGGCATCAACGACGGCCCGGCCCTGCGTGCGGCCGACGTCGGCATTTCGGTGGATACCGCGGTCGACATCGCCAAGGAATCGGCCGACATCATTTTGCTGGAAAAGAGCCTCATGGTGCTCGAGGAGGGCGTGATCGAAGGCCGCAAGGTGTTCGGCAACGTGCTCAAGTACATCAAGATGACCGCGAGCTCCAACTTCGGCAACATGTTCAGCATGATCGGGGCGAGTGCACTGCTGCCGTTCCTGCCGATGCTGCCGGTGCAGGTGTTGCTCAACAACCTGATGTATGATTTCTCGCAGACGTCGGTGGCATCCGACGAAGTCGATCCGGACTATCTTGCCAAGCCGCGCCAATGGGACCTGAAGGCGATCGCGCGCTTCATGGTGTACATCGGTCCGATCAGTTCGATCTTCGACTACTGCACGTTCGCATTCCTCTGGTTCGTGCTTGGCGCGGATTCCGGCGCACACCAACGCCTGTTCCAGACCGGCTGGTTCGTCGAGTCGCTGCTCACGCAAACCCTGATCGTGCACGTCATCCGCACGGGCAAGATTCCGTTTCTGGAAAGCCGCGCGAGCCTGCCGCTCACGATCACCGGCGTGGCGATCTGCCTTATCGGCATGATCCTGCCGTTTTCTGCGGTGGCGCCGTGGTTCGGCTTCGTCCCGCTGCCGGGCATCTACTGGCTGTTCCTGGCGGCAATGATCGTCGCTTACATGGGGCTAACCCAATTCGTGAAGACGCGGATGATTCGCCACTTTGGCGTCATTTGATTGCAGGTCTACGCAGCAGCCACGCCAACACCGGCGGCGTGACGATGGAAGTGAGCAACGACATCGCCACGATCAGCGCGTAGGTGCGCGGCGAGAACACGCCGCCGGCAAGGCCGAGGCTGGCGATGACCACGCCGACCTCGCCGCGCGGGACCATGCCGACGCCGACGATCAGCGCGCCGCGCATGCCCAGGCCCAAGGCGCCGAGCCAGCCGCCGATCAGCTTGGAAACGATCGCGATTGCGGTGACGACGGCAAGCGCAATCAGTGCTTCCAGGTTGGCGAGCTGAGCCAGCTCAACCTTGGTGCCGGTCATCACGAAGAAGAACGGCGTCATCAGCGCGAGCAGGGGCCGGGTCTGGTGTTCGAGCGCGTCGCGTTGGCGCGTCTCGGAAGCGATCATGCCAGCGAGGAATGCACCGATGATCGCGGCGAGTCCGAATTCCGTTGCCGCGAACGCGAGGCCCAGGCACAACGCCAGCACGATGGTGAGCGGCGACAGCGGGTTGATCGGTGCCTCCAGCAGGTTCGAGGCGCGCCGCATCACGCGCGTGCCGACCAGGCCGATGACGACGACGAATCCCACCGCTTCGGACAGCACGATCAACAGATGCGATAGACGGATTTCCGTGCCGGATTGCAGCGCGGTAACGATGCCGAGCAGGAGCATGGCGAGGATATCGTCGATGACGGCCGCGCCGAGGATCACGCGCGATTCCTCGCGTTGCAATGCGCCCAGTTCCTGCAGGACACGCGCGGTGATTCCGGCGGACGTGGCGACGAAGGCGGCGGCGACGAACAACGACTTGGCCCAGTCGAATCCCGAGCCGTGCGCCCACAGCGAGCCGAGGATGAAAGGCACGATCACGCCGAGTACGCCGACCGCGAACGCGCTGCGACCGACGCGTTTCATCTCGTCCAGCCGCGTTTCCAGGCCCACGGAGAACAACAACAGGACCACGCCGATTTCGGCGAGCACGTCCAGCGCCTCGGAAGGCTGTACCCAGCCCAGCACCGACGGGCCGATCACGCAACCGGCGGCGATCTCGCCGACCACACCCGGCAATTTCAGGCGCTGCGCCACTTCCGCGCCGATCTGGGCGGCGACAAAAACCACGAAAAGACTCAGAAGTATGGCGCTGCCGTGGTCCACGCGATTGCCTTTTTCCGTGCTTGCCCCGATGCTACACGAGCTCGAACCAAAGCGGGAATGCGCATGGCGAAGCAGGCGGCGACAAACCGGGAACCCATGGCCAAGGTCGATACCGCCTGGCTGCGCATGGAGAGCCCGACCAACCTGATGATGATCACCGGCGTGCTGACATTCGCCGCCCCGCTCGGGTTGAAGGCCCTGCGCGAGCTGATCGGACAACGATTCCTTGCCTATCGCCGTTTTGGGCAGCGCCCGGTCGATACCGGTGCGGCCGCATTCTGGGAGAACACGAAACCCGACCTGCGCTGGCATGTGCGTACGGCCAAATTGCCGCGCAAGGCCGACAAAGCCGCATTGGAACGGTTGGTCAGCGAGCTGGCATCGACGCCGCTCGACCACGCCCGCCCGCTATGGCAATTCCACCTGATCGAAAATCATCAGGGCGGTAGCGTGCTGATTGCGCGCATCCACCATTGCTACGCAGACGGACTGGCGCTGGTGCAGGTCATGCTCTCGCTGACCGACGCGGCTGCACAGGCCGCGGTGAAAGCCGATGCGGGCAAGGGCTGGCGCCCGCGCGATCGCGGCGGCGTGATCGCGCGCCTGCTTGCACCCGCGCGCAAGGGCATCGTCAGGGCATGGGATGCCGGCGGCGCGTTGTTGCGCGATCCCGTGTTGGCGGCAACGATGGCACGCGAAGGCTCGGAAATCGCGCGCGAACTGGCGATCGCGCTGAACCTGTCCGACGATCCGGCCACGGCATTCAAGGCCGGCCCGCTCGGTGCGCGCAAGCGCTGCGCCTGGGCCGATCCACTCCCGCTGGCGGACGTGCGTGCACTCGGCAAGGTCCTGCGCTGCACGGTGAATGACATCTTGCTGGCCTGCGCTGCCGGTGCGCTGCGCGGCTATCTGCGCGACGTGGGCGAAGACGTGGATGGCGTGACCATTCGCGCCACCGTGCCGGTGAACCTGCGTCCGCTCGAGCACGCCAGACAGCTTGGCAATCACTTCGGCCTCGTGTTCCTGGATCTTCCGGTCGGCGAAGCGAACCCGCTGCGGCGGCTGGAGCGCGTGGCCGAATCGATGCGCGAACTCAAGCGCAGCAAGCAGGCCGCACTCACCTTCGGCTTGCTCGCCGCGGTCGGCATGGCGCCGGCCGGACTGCAACGCATGGCGCTGGATCTGTTCAGCCGCAAGGCGACTACGGTTGCGACCAACGTACCGGGCCCGAAGAAGCCGCTATACCTGGCCGGTGTCGAGGTGAAGGAGCTGATGTTCTGGGTGCCTCAGAATGGCAGCATCGGCATGGGCGTGTCGATCCTGTCCTACAACGGCCGCGTGCATTTCGGACTGATCGCCGACCAGCGTCGTATTGCGGATCCGGACGCGATTGCCGACCGGTTTGCGCGTGAGGTCGACAAACTCACCTTGCTCACCCTGATGGAAGACTGGGATGGCGGAATCGGATCCGGTGATGCGGAAGCGACGCTGGAGCGGTTCGTGCGCACGGCGTGATGCCTAGACGGTCCGCCGTGGCAGACCAACAAACATCAGCGACGAGAGCGCGGTTACCCCGCCAAGGATCAGCATGGTGGCGCGAAATGCCGTGATGTAGTGCTCGCCACCGTGGGTTCCGTGCAGGAACACTGCCATCAGCAGCGACGCGAAGGCAATGCCGAAGCTGATTGACAGGTTCTGGATCGTGCTGGTCATGCTCGATCCCATGCTTGCCCGAGCGGGTGCAAGGTCGATGAATCCGAGCGTGTTCATGGCCGTGTATTGCAGCGACATGACGAAGCCGTAGACGAACACCTGCATGCAGATCAGCCAGATTGGCGTTGCTTCGTGCAGGGTCGCGAACAGCATGATCAGGATGCCGGACAGCGCGGTGTTGTAGAGCAGCACGCGGCGGTAGCCCTGGTACTTGATGATCGTGCCGGCGAAGAACCGCATCAGCAGCATCGCCACGGCTTGCGGCACTTGCAGCAGGCCGGCCATCACGGCGGAATAGCCAAACCCGACCTGGAACAGCAAGGTCAGCAGGAAGTAGATGCCGCCAACCCCCAGGCGCGTGGCGAATGCGCCGTTGAAGGCGATGCGGAAGCTGCGGATGCGCAGCAGTTTGAGGTCCACGATCGGTGCGGCAGCGCGACGGGCATGGCGCAGGTACAGCGCCAGCGCCGCGAAGGCGGCGATGCCGGCGAGAATGCCTTGCGCGTAGCGGCTGTCGGACACCTGTTCCAGCGCCCAGGAAAGCCCGCCTGCGCCGAGCGCGAACAGGACGAATCCGGCGACATCGAGACGGGTGTCGCGCGCGCCGCGGTAATCCGGCATGAAGCGGCGTGCCATGAACAGGCCGATCAAGCCGAACGGCAGGTTGACGAAGAAGATCATCCGCCACGACAGGTATTCTGAAAACAGTCCGCCGAGCACAGGGCCAATCGCCGGGCCAATCAGGCCCGGGATCGTGGCGAATGCCATCGCATCGACGAATTCGGACTTGTCGAACGCACGCACCAGCGCCAGGCGCCCGACCGGCATCATCATCGCGCCGCCGAAGCCTTGCACGATGCGCGCGGCGACCAGCATCCACAGGTTTTGCGCAAGTCCGCAGGCCAGTGAACCGAGGGTGAAAATCAGGATCGCCCACCAGAACACCACGCGCGTGCCGTGGCGATCGGACAACCACGAGCTCAAGGGGATGAACACCGCCAGCGCCAGCGTGTAACTGGTCAGGGCGGTGCGCAGGTCCAGCGGCGCGATGCCCATGCCTGCCGCGATCGTCGGCGTCGCCGTGTTGACGATCGTCGAGTCGAGCATCTGCATGAAAAACGAGAACGCGATCAGCCACAGCAGCACGCGCTTGCCGCGCGCGTCCAGTACCGGGTCGGTGGCGAGGTTCGGGCTGGCTGCGGCGTCCATCGGCCGCACACTATACCCGCGGAATGTTTATGCAAGCTGAGCTTTCGCCCACTCCGAATCCAATCGTTCCATCGCATCGCGCGGTTTGAATCTGGCTGCCTTGTCGAATGCTGCGGCAGCGTCGTCTTCGCCATTGTCGCCGCGCAGGAGCAACTGCGCATTGCCGAATTCGATCCAGGCGATCGGCGATTCGGGTGTCAGCTTGAGTGCTTCCTCGAGCTGCTTCTCGGCTTCGCCGGCGCTGGCGCCGTAGGTCAGCTTCGCCAACATGCCGCCGACCTTGCCGACGATCTCGGCGTGATACAGGCCGAGTGCGGTGCGCGCTTCGGCATGCCTGGGCGCGAGCTTGAGCGCAGCATCGAGCGAGAATTTCACCTTGCCCGCGATGCCCTGCGCCAATGCCTGCGCGACCGACAGGCTTTGGCTGTAGCGGCCGAGCGCAAAGGCCCGGCGATAATGGCTGTTGGCTTCATCGGGTAATACGGCGATGGCGTCTTCGGCGAGCTCGGCAAGAGACGCGTAACGCGCGAGCTTGTCCTTGTCCGACTTGAGCAGATACGCAGCGTGGATGCCGCCGGCCTTGATCGCAACCGATGCGCCGAGCGCGCCGAGCGCGATGCCGGCATCGTGTGCCTGCTGGAAATCGCCACGATGGAACGCGCGCCAGGCATCCTGCATCTGCGCGGCAATCTTGCCCGTGTCCTTGCCAAGCCTGACGTTGGATTTGAGCAATTTCGCGACGTGCTTTTCATCCGGAAACGGTTCCTGGTCGCCGGCATGCAGGTGCTTCCATGCCTTGGCCAGCCTGTCGCCCGCGTAGTCGTATGCCTTGTCCGGATGCGGGAACGGTGCCCATTTCGATTTGGCCACTTCGATGATCCTCGTTTCGATGCGCAAGCATAGCGTGGCTGCGGGTAAACTGCGCGCATGACCTCCAAGCCTTCTGCCGCCGAACGCGCCGCCGCACTGCGCGCGCGCCTGAACGACGCCAGCCATCGTTATCATGTCCTCGATGCGCCGAATATCCCGGACGCCGAATACGACGCGATGCTGCGCGAGCTGGAAGCGCTCGAAGCCGCGCATCCGGAACTCGCCACGCCCGATTCGCCGACCCGGCGCGTAGGGGCTGCGCCATCACGAGAGTTCGCATCGGTGCGGCATGCGATTCCGATGTTGTCGCTGGCCAATGCGTTCAGCGATGAGGAAGTGCAGGACTTCGCGCGCCGCATCCGCGAGCGGCTTGGGCGAACCGAACTGGAATTCTCGGTCGAACCCAAGTTCGACGGCCTCGCGATCAGCTTGCGCTACGAAAACGGCGTGTTCGTGCAGGGCGCCACGCGCGGCGATGGCGAAACCGGCGAGGACGTGACCGTGAACCTGCGCACCGTGAAATCGATTCCGCTGCGCTTGCGCGGCAACGATTGGCCGCGCGTGCTGGAAGTGCGCGGCGAGGTTTACATGCCGCGCGCCGGGTTCGAAAAATACAACGAAGCGGCGCGCGAATCCGGCGGCAAGATCAAACCATTGGTCAATCCGCGCAACGCAGCGGCGGGTTCGCTGCGCCAGCTCGACCCACGCATCACGGCACGCCGCCCGCTGGCGTTCTACGCTTACGCGATCGGTGCGACCGAGGGATTCGACTTGCCGACGACGCATTCGGCGACGTTGCGCCGCTTGCGCGAATTCGGCTTCCCGGTCAGCGATCTGGTCGGCGTTGCCGACGGCGTGGCCGGTTGCCTGAAATATTTCCGGCGCATCGGCGCGCAACGCGACGCGTTGCCGTTCGATATCGATGGCGTGGTGTACAAGATTGATGATCTGGCTGCGCAGCGCGAACTCGGTTTCGTCGGACGCACGCCGCGCTGGGCGATCGCGCACAAGTTCCCTGCGCAGGAACAGACGACAGCGGTCGAGGCGATCGACATACAAATCGGCCGCACCGGCGCGGCCACGCCGACAGCACGTTTGAAGCCAGTATTTGTCGGCGGCGTCACCGTGACCAACGCGACCCTGCACAACGCCGATCAGGTCGCGCGTCTGGACGTGCGCGTGAGCGACACGGTGATCGTGCGCCGCGCCGGTGACGTTATTCCTGAAGTCGTCAGCGTAGTGCTCGACAAGCGTCCCGCGCACACGCATCCGTGGAAGATGCCGGCACATTGTCCGGTGTGTGGATCGGCCATTGTGCGCGACGAAGGCGAGGTCGTCGCGCGCTGTTCCGGTGGCTTGAGTTGCGCCGCGCAGCGCGTGCAGGCGATCTTCCATTTTGCGTCGCGGCGGGCGATGGACATTGACGGTCTCGGCGAGCGCTACATCGAGGATCTGTGTGAACTCGATTACGTGCATTCCGTCGCGGATCTGTACCAGCTGTCGCTGGACGATTTGCTGGAAATGAAACGCCGCGTCGACGAGCGCGACGGCACCACGCCGGAGACGGTGAAAGCCGGCAAGATCGCGACGAAATGGGCGGAAAACCTCATCGCCGCGATCGCGCACAGCAAACGCACCACGCTTGATCGATTCCTGTATTCACTTGGGATACCCGATGTCGGTGAAGCGACGGCGAAATCGCTGGCGCGCTGGTTCGGCGGGCTCGACGCGTTGATGACGTCCACGCAGGACGAGTTGATGCAGGTTCCGGATGTCGGCCCGATCATGGCCGCGCATATCGCCACGTTTTTCGCCGAGAAGCACAATCGCGAGGCTATTGCGCAATTGCGTGCCGCTGGCGTGACATGGAAGGAGTCCGACCCACAGCGCGAAGCACTCGGCGTACTCGCAGGCAAGACCGTCGTGCTGACTGGAACACTGTCGTCGCTTGCGCGGGATGAGGCAAAAGAGAAACTCGAAACGCTAGGCGCAAAAGTCGCCGGCAGTGTTTCCAAGAAAACGAGTTTCGTCGTCGCCGGCAGCGAGGCCGGTTCCAAACTCGACAAGGCCAACGAGCTTGGCATCGAAATCTGGGACGAGGCGCGGTTAACGGAGTTTCTGCGTGCGCACGGATGAAACGCGCCGCGCCGCACTGGAGTCGCGTGCGCGTCTGTATGCGCTGATCCGCGAGTTTTTCGCCGCGCGTGGCGTGCTTGAAGTGGAAACGCCGATCCTGTCAGTCGGTGCAAATACCGAGCCGAATATCGCAAGTTTTGCGACGAAATTTTCGGGGCACGTCGATTCCGGCGCGCGCGAACGCTGGCTGCGCACCTCGTCGGAGTTCGCGCAAAAGCGCCTGCTCGCTGCCGGCGTTGGCGACAATTATGAATTGGGGCGCGTGTTCCGCGATGGCGAGGCCGGGCAGCGGCACAACCCCGAATTCACGATGTTGGAGTGGTACCGCGTCGGCTGGGATCACCGGCGGCTCGCCGACGAAATCATAGAACTCGTGCAGGCGGCGCTGGCTCTGGTCGGAAAACGCGTTACGGTCCGCAAGATCGCATATCGCGACTTGTTTCGCGATTCACTCGGGATCGATCCGTTCGCGTCGAATGAAATCGAATTGCACGCCGCCCTTGGCACAGTCCGTGTCGATCCGTCGGGGTTATCGCACGACGATTGGCTCGACCTGTTGCTCACGCACCGCATCCAGCCGGAATTTCCGCGCGACCGCATCACGATCGTTTTCGACTATCCAGTCACGCAATGTGCGCTGGCAAAAATTCGCCCCGGCGATCCGCCAGTCGCGGAGCGTTTCGAGCTATATGTCGGCACGCAAGAGTTGGCGAACGGCTATCACGAACTGACGGATGCGGCGGAGCAGCGCGCGCGCTTCGTGCGCGACAACGCGCGCCGGCGTGAGCGTGGCTTGCCGGAATTGCCCATCGACGAAAATTTTCTCTCTGCTCTTGAAGCCGGCATGCCCAACTGCGCCGGCGTCGCGCTCGGCGTCGAACGCCTATTGATGGCGATGACAGGCGCCGACGATATCCGCGATGTGCTGGCGTTTGCATTTGCCGAAGCGTGAGACGTATATTTTGACCATGGCTTGCCTCGGGGTAGCGGCTGATGAATGCGTTTTCGCGGTTCCTCATCCCAGCCTTGCTGGCCGCTGCGCCGGCATCGCACGCATTTGTCGTCAATTCCTATTTAAGCGGCAACGAAACGCTGTATCTCAAGTGGGGCAGTGACAATCACGCCGGTACGCCGGGCGGCATCGTGTACTGGTCGTTCATTCCGGCCGGAACGCCGGGCTCGGCCTATTGCGGCAGCGCGTGTCCCGGCCTCAGCGGCGATTCGATCGAGATGGAGATTTCGCCGGGCGGCGGCTTCGCATCGAAGAAGCTGACGGATCTCGAACCGCAGATCGAGGTAATGATGGCGCAATGGTGGGCTTACAGCGGGATCCGGTTCGTGAAGCTCGATTCCGACAGTGGCGTGGCGATCGACGATGCGGCTGCCATTCCGCCTGCGACCGGGCAGATCCGCATCGGCGTCTTTGCCTTCGGCGACAACAGTATCGCGGGCGTCGGTTATTCGCCGCCGCCGAACGGTGGTACGGGCGCGGGCGACATCCTTTTCAATACGAACGCCTATTATCAGAACTACGACCTGCTGGAAGGCAGCGCCTACGACACCACTTACGCGCCGAACGATTTCCAGAGCCTGATGCTGCACGAACTCGGGCACGCGGTCGGGCTCGAGCATCCGCCGACCGATGACGGCACTTGTCCCGTGATGTATCCGTACGCGCCGTGCGTTGGCATCATCAAGCGTAAGCTCGAAGCGGACGATATCGCCGGCGTGCAATTTCTCTACGGCGAGATATTCACCAACGGATTCGAGTGACAGACGTTCGAATCAGAACTCCAGTTCGAGCGCCGCGCATAGATAATCGATCATCGGCGCGAGGCGCTTGAAAGTCGCCATTGCAAATGCCGGAAGCTCGGAAGAACACGCCAGTGCTTCCGAAAATTCCGTGCCGGCGGCGTAGCTTTTGCGCTTGAGGTCTTCAATCAATTCGTGATCGGCGGGGTAGCCGCGCGGTGGACGCGACAGGCTTTCGCCCCAAAACGCGAAGTGCTCGCGGAACGCCTTGCCCTGCGTGGCGCGCTTCCACGCCGCCGGGTTGTCGGCGAGGAAATCGCGGATGCGCTTGAGCGTCGGCGGTTCCGGATGCCAGATGCCGCCGCCGGCGAAGCAATCGCGCGGCGCGATGTGCAGGTAGAACGATGGCGCGGCGACTTCGCGGCGGCGTTCGTGGAACAGGCGCGCGCCTGCCCAGGGCTTGTACGGCGTCTTGTCGTTGGCGAAGCGCGTGTCGCGATGAATGCGGAACAGCGAGCCGCCAACCTTGCGCGGATCGGCGCGCACGTGTGTGCTGATCTTCGTCAATGGAGTTTGAAGGTCTGCAATCAGTTGCAGAAACGGCTCGCGCACGTGGCGCTCGTAGTCTGCCTGGTGCGCGTGGAACCACGGCCGGTTGTTGTTGCGATCCAGCGCGCGCAGGAAGGCGAAGGTGTTTTTCGAGAAGTAGGGCTTGCTCATGGCAACGCGATTGTATGGCCGATGTCCGCGGCGATGTGGCGGCCCCAGTCTTCGAGTCGATCGAGCAAGGTCTGCTGCACGCCCGTTATCGCGGCAGAAGTGCGCAGCGCAGCGATTTCCGCGAAGTAGTCGTCCAGCGTCAGCGTTGTGATTGATGTCGCCTGCGTGAGCCGCTGGCGGCAGAATGCTTGCCAGCGCCGGTCTTCGTCGGCATTCAGCGTTTGCGGAAAATTGCGCGCGCGGTAGCGGAACAGCAATGGTGCATAGCGCGCGTCAGCGAAGGCGCTTTCGTACTCGCGCAGCGAGGTGGGCGGCGTGCCGCGTACCTTGCCGAACAGGCGCTTGTCGGCGTCGGACGGGAATCCGGTGTAGATCGCCAGCTCCGGGTCCATGGCTTGTTTCTCGTCGCGCTCGACCGCGAACACGCGGCGAACCTTTTCGCCAACATCGGCTGCATGGCGCAGAGCGTCCAGATGTTTTTCGCATTGCGCGACGTCCATGCCGATGCGTTTGGTATCAGCGTCCTTGAGGACGGATAGTGGCGCGAGCGCCGGCGATTTGTTGACGTGCACGGTCTTGAGCGGGATGCGCGCGAACTCTTCGGGCAGGTCCGCTTTCGGCGTGAACACGAGGTCACGGATTTCATCCGCGTCCAGGCTGATCAAGGGTGCCGGATCGACGGACAGGTCATAGACGATCACGCCATTCGGCTGGCTGGGATGTACGGCCAGCGGCACAACAACTGCCGCACAACCACGCGCGACCGGATAGCGCGATGAGACATGCAACACCGGCGTGCGATGCGCGTAATCCAGGTACTTGAACGCCTCGGCCTTGCGGCGCAGGGCGAAATAGAATTCCCACAGGCGTGGTTGCGCACGCTTGAGCAGGCGCGCGAGGTCGATGGTGGTCGCGACATCCGATGCAGCGTCGTGCGCCTGCGCGCTGGACAGGTTGTTCGCGGCGGCCAGGTCCTGCAGCTTGAAACTCGGTTTGTTCTCGCGCAGCGGCCATTCGATGCCTTGTGGGCGCAGCGCGTAGCACATGCGCGCGAGGTCGATGATGTCCCAGCGCGAGTTGCCGTCCTTCCACTCGCGTTCGTAAGGATCGTAAAAATTGCGGTACAGCAGGTTGCGCGTGAACTCGTCGTCGAAACGGATCGAGTTGAAACCAGCGCCGCAGGTGCCTGGCGCGCCAAGTTGCTCGCGGATTTGCGCGACGAATTCCACTTCGGGCACGCCATCACGCTGCGCCTGTTGCGGTGTGATTCCGGTGATCAGGCACGCCGCCGGTTGCGGCAACACATCAGGCGGAAGCTGGCAAAAAACCGTCAGCGGCTCGCCAACCGGATCCAGGTCAAGCGTCGTGCGTTGGCCAGCGAATTGCACCGGACGGTCGCGGCGTGCATCCGTGCCGGAAGTCTCGTAATCGTGCCAGTAAATCGTGTCCGTGCGCATCGGCGCAGGTTAGCACGACGCACTAGGCCGCATTTCCGCCGGTAGCGAGGTGGTCCTGGATCAATTCCAGCTGGCCGTTCGCCGCGCGCAGGGTCGGCTGCGGCTTGCCGACGTAGAAACCCTGCGCCTGGTCGACGCCGCAGGCGTGCAGGGCGCGCAGGATTTCCGGGCGGTCGACGTGCTTGGCGACGGCGATCTTGCCGATCGAGTGCGCGATGTTCGTGATCGCGCTGATGACGGCGAGATCGACCGGATCGTTGAGCAACTCGCGGATGAAGGAACCGTCGATCTTGAGGAAGTCGACGTCGAGATGTTTCAGGTGCGCGAATGAGGAAAAACCAATGCCGAAATCGTCGAGTGCAAAGCGGCAGCCGAACGGTTTGAGCTCAGCGATCAGGTGACGCACCGCTTCCAGGTGATTGATCGCTCCGGCTTCGGTGATTTCGAAAATTACCGCGCGCGGATCGACGTCGAACTCGACCAGGCAATCGGTGATGAATCCGCCGAGGTTGCCGTGCGCAAGCGACTGCGCCGAGAGATTGATGGACAGCCCGATCGGCGCCTCCGAGCGGCTGTGTTCGCGCAGGGTGTGAAAGGAATGCCGGATTACCCAGCGATCAATGTCCGCAACCATGCTGAAGCGTTCGGCGGCAGGCAAGAACGCGTTCGGTGCGACCAGGCTGCCATCTACGTCGCGAAGGCGAACCAGGATTTCGTAGAACATGCGCTGCTGCGTACCGTGTTGACGCGAGTAACGCGTCCACAGCGCGCCGTGCTGTTCCGGAAGACGTTCGTAATCGAGTTGCGCCAGCGGCAGGATCGGCTGGAAGCACAATGCGAAACCGTCGTTCTTGAGGGCGGATTCCAGGCGTGCCGACCAGCCCAATTCCATGTCCATGCGCGCACGCTGGTCGGTATCGGCGGAGAACACGTGAATCTGGTTGCGTCCGTTGCGCTTGGCCAGGTGCAGGGCCACGTCGGCGGCGGCCATTGCATCGCTGCGCGATGCGATGTGCTGGTCGAGGCGGGCCACGCCGATGGACGTGCCGACGCGATAGCTCTTGCCGCCATAGACGAACGGCAGGGCGCCGAGTGCCTTGCGGAATTCATCGGCAACCTGCGCCGCGTCGGCGTTGCCGACATTGCGCAGGATCACCGCGTATTCGTCGCCGCCCATGCGCGCGATGTGGTCGCTGGCGCGCAATCGCGCGGACAGGCGCCGACTGATCTCGATCAGCAACTGGTCGCCGGCGGTATGGCCGGCGGTGTCGTTGATGTACTTGAAACGGTCCAGGTCGAGAAACAGCAGCAACGAGGCATGGTCGGTGTGCTTCAGGCGCGTGATCTCCTGCTCGAGCTGGGTTTCGAACCAGGCGCGGTTGTGGAGCTTGGTCAGCGCGTCGTGGCTGGCCTGCCAGCGCAGTTCTTCCTCGAGCGCGCGGCGCGCGGAAATATCGCGGAACGCCACGACCGAACCTTCGCGCCGGCCTTCGACCTGCATCGGGTACACGGTGCATTCGACCGGCAACGCGCGCTTGTTCCTGTGCCAGAAAACGGTCTGCCAGCCGGGCACCTGGTCTCCCTGCGCGTAACATTGGGAGAGGAAACAGGAGTTTCGCGGTATCGCCGTGCCGTCTTCGTAACTGTGGTGAAAACGCTCGTACGCCGGTTCTCCGACCAGTTCGGACGCCTGCGCGTAGCCGAGCATGTCGAGTGCGGCGGGATTGACGAACTGGATGATGCCGCGGCGGTCCGCGCCATACACGCCGTCGCCAACCGAAGACAGGATGCTTTGCAGGCGGCGGCGCTCGGCGTCGACCGACTTGCGATCCTGCACCGCGCGTGCAAGCGAACCCATGCGTGCGAGGAACAGCTCGCGCGCCTCGCTCTTGAACAGGCATTCCAGCGCGCCCGCCGCGAGCGATTCGTTGATGACGCGGTCCGAATAGGTGCCGGTGATCACCGCGGACAGCACATTTGCGGTGCGCGGGTCGTTCTTCAGCCGCTGCACCAGGACCGTACCCGGATCGCCGGGCATGAAATAGTCGATGATGGCCAGGTCAAACGCAGTCGCCTGCGCCTTGCGCCAGCCGTCCTCGACGTCTTCGGCGGTCTCGACGAGGTAGCCGTGCTTCATCAGCAGGCGGCGGAACGCGATGCGCACGGTCGCCGAATCGTCGACGAACAGCACGCGCAAATGCGACTGGCCGCCGATATCCAGATCCTGTGTGACCGGCGACGGCGGATTGAGCAATTTCGCCATCGCCTCGGCGCATTCGCTGTAGTCGCTCCACAGCAACAGGCCAGTGCTGGCGCGTTTCATCATCCAGTTCACCGCAGCGCCGTCGTTGGTATCGGCCAGCAGCAGCACGGCGAAGTGCTCGAATTCGTCGCGGTGGAGAATTGCGAACACCTGTTCGGCGACGGCGTCGCTGTGTTCGGGCCAGCCGATCACGATGCCGCGGAATCCCAGGGTCGTGCTGCCGAGGCGTTCGATCAGCGGCAGTGCCTGCGCGTAATCGGACAACTCGCTGACCGCGAAGCCCCGCGCCGCCAACAGCGCGTGCATCGCGCGCCGGCGCGTTGCCGAAGGTTCCACGAGCAGGATACGGTCCACGGAGCTTCCCTGTAAGCGCCAGGCACGGGCGCGCGAGTGTAAAGGCGACTGCGTACATGCGCAAATCGTGCCGGACTGGGCACAATCGCGCATCGGGTGCTAAGGTACGGACAACAACACAGGACAATCCACCGCATGAACCACGCGTTGACGCACGAAGACAACCTGATCTGGATCGATCTGGAGATGACCGGCCTCGATACCGACGCCGATTCCATCCTGGAAATTGCAACGATTGTCACCGATAAACACTTGAATATACTGGAAGAAGGTCCGGAATTCGCCATACACCATGAGCTTTCCCGTCTCGAAGGGATGGACGACTGGAACCGCAAGCAGCACGCCAAGTCCGGACTCTGGCAACGCGTGCTGGATTCGACCGTCGACATCGCGCAAGCCGAGGCGCTGACCATGGAATTCCTGAACCGCTGGGTGCCGGCAGGCAAATCGCCGATGTGCGGCAATTCCATCTGCCAGGACCGGCGCTTCCTGTACCGGCAGATGCCGCGGCTTGAGCGGTTTTTCCACTACCGCAACCTTGATGTATCCACCATCAAGGAGTTGGCCCGGCGCTGGGCGCCGGAAATCTGCAAGGGATTCACCAAGGAATCCACGCACACCGCGTTGAGCGACGTGCGCGACTCGATCGCCGAGTTGCAGTATTACCGGCAGTTGATGGGCCGGTTGGGCGGGAACTAAGCGGTTCGTTTCGCCACGCGAGGCCGCTTTCGGCCACTCGTACATGGTCCCGCGATACTTTCGGCACGCTCCGCAATCCGCGATCGGGTCTAGTTTTCGCCGCATCGATTGCGGGGAGGACGACATGCCAACCATGGGCCGCCGACAATTCCTGAAGCTTTCCGTCGCGCTGGGCGCCTCGCTGGCCTGGGGCTGCGCGCCCGTGCGCCCGTCGTCGAGCGGCTGGCGTGAGCGGCGCGAGATGTATCCGCAAGGCGTTGCGTCCGGCGATCCCGACGACAACAGCGTCCTGCTGTGGACACGGCGCCCATACGTGGACGGGCGCAAAAGCGCCACCTTGCTCGTGGAAATCGCCGACGACCCGGCGTTCACTCGCGTGATCGCGAAGACGACGGCGCGGGTGCAGGTCGAGTCCGACTGGACCTGCCGCGTCCTTGTCGGCCACCTGCAATCGGCGCACGAATACTGGTATCGCTTCGTGGACGAGGAGGGCAACGGCAGTCGGATTGGCCGCACGCTGACGGCGCCGAATCCCGATGATGCGCGGCCGTCGCGCTTCGCCTTCGTCAGTTGCCAGGACATCTGCGAGGGTCATTTGAATGCCTACCGGCGCATGATCTGGGAGGACGAGCGCGCCGCACCCGAGGAAAGGATCGGTTTCGTGCTGCACCTGGGCGACTTCATCTACGAAGTCGTGCAGTACCCGGACCAGGTCAAGAACGGCCATCGCTACGACCGCAAGATCACGTTCCCGATCAAGTATCCGAAGGGCAAGGTGGTCGCCAGGAATCGCTTCTGGGTGCCGGACTCGCTCGAGGACTATCGAGTCGCCTACCACGCCTACCTGCAGGATCCGGATTTGCAGGATGCGCGCGCGCGCTGGCCCTTCGTGGCGATGTGGGACAACCACGAATTCTCCTGGAACGGCTGGCAGTCGATCCAGGAATTCCCCGGCACCGAGGGTTGGGTTCCCGCGCAGACGCTAAAGGTCGCGGCGAATCAGGCCTGGTTCGAATACCAGCCGGCACGCGTGCTGCCTCCAGGCTCGAACTTGGACACCTTCAAAGCGCCGCATGTCGTCGACACGCCGGTCAAGGATTTCGACGACACCGGTTTGGGAACCGAGCCCAACAATCTCGCCGCCATCAACAGCCTGATCGGCTATCGCGCCTTGCGCTGGGGCCGGCACATCGACCTGATCATCACCGACCAGCGCAGCTACCGCTCGCGTGACCCCGGCAACCACGACGAAATCAATCCGCTGTTCGAAGACGACAAACTGGGCTTCGTTCCCGAGGAATTGTGGGCGCAGCTCGACGCGGGCCGCGATTACGCCAACGGCCATCCGCCTGCGAAGCTGAGCTTCGGTGACAGGAGCGTGGCCAACTACCGCATGGCCGAAGCGCCACAGACGATGCTGGGCGCGAAGCAGAAAGCCTGGTTCCTCGAGCAACTGCGGAACGCAAAGGCCACCTGGAAGGTCTGGGGCAATTCCCTGGGCGAGCTGGATCAACGCGTCGATCCGCAGAACCTGCCGCCGGAACTCGGCAAGTGGAAGGGCGCCGGCTACGGCCTGGCGGGCACCTGGGACTGGGGCGCCATGTACCACGAGCGCGCGGAAATCTTCGACGCCGTGCGCGATGCCGGGATCACTGGCCTGGCGATCGTCTCCGGCGATCGCCACAGCTTCTGGGCGGGATATGCGGCCAAGGCTTTGCCGCCTGCCGCGTTCGAGCCCGTCGGCGTCAGTTTCGTGGGCGGCTCGATCAGTTCCGTGGGCTCGGCGGAAGCCAACGAGCACAATTTCAAACCGGACAATCCGCTGCGCCCGCTGTACGTCGCCAATCCCGGCGGCGGACCGCCGCAATGCACGCAGAACCTGCTGTTGCACCATGGCGTCCGTTCGGCGCTCGAATACGCCCGCAGCGGCGATCTTGCGAAAGCGCACGCGCTGCGCAATCCCGAACTGGCGCCGCACCTGACCTTCGTCGATGCGGGCGGGCACGGTTACGCCACCGTGCGCGTCGACGCCAACACGATGGTGACCGAGTTCGTCTGCATCCCGCGGCCGATCGAACGCAGCAAGACTCCGGACGGCGGCCCGCTGCGCTACCGCGTCCGCCACGAAGTGCCGCTGTGGAAGGCGGGCGAGGCACCGAAGATGCGGGTGACGGTGGTGGAGGGCGATGCGGGTTTGTCGGTGTAAGCGCCAATCGCTGCGCGGAACTTGATCGTGGACGCCGTGGGACAGCTGCGAGTCGGTTGCAGTAACATGTTGTGCGCGGCGGCAACCGCCGCTTAACTCAGGCGTTAGGCCTCGCATTCACACCTGCGGTACTCGTCAATCATGCGCCTACTTGAGTTTGTCCGAAGACACCTTCCAGTACAGAGAGCAGTCATTTGCGCGCTGGCCGGTCTTCTCATTTTCTACCACACGTA
>JAFEFD010000582.1 GCA_018240765.1 Pseudomonadota bacterium
GGCGGCGGCGAGCGCGAAGATCAGGACGGGAGCGGGAGAAATCCGAAATCGCATAAACGAATCCTTCGTCGGGTTACGCGTCAATTAGCGAACCGGTCGGTCAAGATAATGAGGGATTCCGCGATGCGCAATGGGCCGGAGGTCATTCTTGCCGAACCGGCCTGGCAAATTGCCGACCCTTCTGGAAAGTCCGGCATGGATGCCGGTGTGTTCCTGGCGATCACGGAGGATCGCAAAAACTAATGCCGGTGGGCAATCGCCAGATACTGTGCGCCCTGCATCTCGATCAGGCGGCTTTCCGTGCGCGCGAACTCGGCGCGCAGGCGTTCACCGTCATAGATTTCGGTTACCGGCGCCGCCGCGGACAAGACCAATTTCACGCCGCGGTCGTAGAACTCGTCGACCAGGTTGACGAAACGCCGTGCAGCATCTTCGGTCTGCGGCGTGAACTGCGGCACGTTGGAGATCAGCACGGTGTTGAAACGCTGGGCGAGGTCGATGTAATCGGCGACCGCGCGCGGTCCTTCACACAGGGCATCGAATTCGAACCAGATCGCGCCATCGCCGCGGCGGCGAATGGGAATATCGCGATCGTTGATGCGGATACTCGCATCGGCGCGCTGCGCGCCGGGCGCAATGCGCACGAAGCAGGCGGCGAGTTCATGCTCGGCGTGTTCGCCGAGCGGTGTGAAATAGACGCCGGCGCGGGTCAGCGCACGCAGACGGTAATCCTGCGGCGAGATCAGCTCGCGAACCTCGCAATGCCCCTCGAGCAAATCGATCGCGGGCAGAAACCGTGCTCGTTGCAGGCCGTCGCGATACAAGCCGGATGGCGCGATGTTCGACGTCGTTACCAAGGTCACGCCCAGCGCGAACAGGTGCTCAAGCAGGCCGGCGAGGATCATCGCGTCGCCGATATCGCTGACGAAGAACTCATCCAGGCACAGCAACTTCGCTTCCGCGGCAAACGCGGCAGCGACATCGCGCAGCGGGTCGGCACGGCCTTCGAGCGCCTTCAACTGCGCCTGCACGCGGCCCATGCAGCGATGAAAATGCAGGCGCAGAACGAGATTCGGTGGCATCGATTCGACCAGCAAGTCGGCAAGAAACGTCTTGCCGCGCCCAACCGAACCCCACAGGTACAGGCCGCGCACCGGTGCGTGCGAGCGCATCGGCAACCAGCGCCACCAACCGCCGTGCGCCGCGGCGAGGATTCCGTAACGGATGCGATCGAGCACCGGCAAAATTTCGCGTTGCGCGGGATCGTCGTCCCAGCGTTTTTGCGCCGCGCCTTGCGCATACAGACCGCTTGGCGTTTGGGTTACCGTCACGCGGCGTTTCGCAACGGCGGCAGATTGCCGCGCACGCCGTTCTTGACTGCGCCGCGCAAGTCCATCAAGCGGCGATGGAAGAAATGTCCCGTTTCGGGCATGCGCACCAGGGTTGGCGGCTCGGCCTGCGCAGCAACCCAGGCGTACACCGCCTGCGGATCGACGACCTCGTCGGCCTCGCCCTGGATCACCAGCCACGGACACAGCGGATGCGCCAGATGCGCGAAATCCCAGCGTGACACTGGCGGCGCCACCGAGACCATCTGCCGCACCGGCAACTGCGGCGCGGCGCGCGCGGCGACGTAACTGCCGAAGGAAAATCCTGCCAACCACAAGACGTCCTCGGGCCTAGTGCGCTGGGCCCACGCGGCGACGGCGAGCAGGTCGTCGGTCTCGCCACGGCCATCGTCGTAAGTCCCTTGCGAGGCACCGACGCCACGGAAATTGAACACCACCGTGGCCAGGCCCGACTCGCGCAGACTGCGCTCGAGCATGGTCACCACCTTGTTGTGCATGGTGCCGCCGTGCTGCGGATGCGGATGGCAGACGATGGCGACGCCCGCACGCGCTTCGGCGGCAACAGGAACATCAGTAGCAGCCTCGAGCGTGCCGACCGGGCCGGTCAACGTCACTGCGGTAGCGACTTCGGGAAAGATGTCTGGGTCAAACAAAACCATGCTCACATCCGGCGGGAGTCGGCCGAAAAGCGTCGCGAGCGAAGGCAGATTGCGCGTCGCCGGAGCGCAGGAACCGGAGTTTACAAGTCGTAAATGAGGATTCCGAGCACCGCCGGCGCACAAGCCGGCGAGCGCAGCAGCTTTTCGAGCCGTTTCCTATTTCACTTGCGACAACATCCACTCCACCGTGGCCTTGACCTGCGCATCCGTCAGCGACGGATTGCCGCCCTTGGCTGGCATGAGCGCGCCCTTGCCATCCTTGCCCGAATAACCATCGATCGCGTGCTTGACCAGGGTGTCAAGACCCTGCGCCACGCGCGGCGCCCAGGCAGCCTTGTCGTGGATGCTCGGCGCGCCAGTGGCAGCATTGGTATGGCAGGTCGTGCACAGGTTGTCGAAGATGGTCTTGCCGTCAAGCGTGCCGCCATAGGCGACTTGCGATTCGGCGGCCTTTTTCGCGGCGTCCTGCGCCGCTGCCAGCGCGGCGCGGCCCGTATCGCCTGCGTACACACCCGCGACCGGCGCGATGCGCGCGGCGATTTCCTGCTGCGCTTCCGGGCGCGGCGGCGCCGGATGATTGTTGTAGATGTGCATGGCCATCAGGATCAGGCCGATCATGACCAGCGCAAGAAAGCCGATCACCATCGAGAAATGGCGGAGGAAGACGCGGTCGGTGGAGCTTACGGGATTGGTCACGGTCGGATCGTCCAGATGCGGCCGCAAACGGCCGGATTGCGGCCGCGAAGTATAGCGGGCCGGTGCGAATCCTTAAAGCACGTTTTATTCTGCACGAATGGCCGCGATCGGATCCAGCGCTGCCGCCTGCCTTGCCGGATACACCGCGAAGGCCATGCCGATGGCCGCGCAAGCGCCGGTCGAGAGCATGATCAGCAATGGCGACCACGCCACTTGCCAGCCAGCGAAGGCTGCGATCGCGTAGGCGAGCAGCGCGCCGAAAACGGCGCCGGCGAGCGTGCCGGCCGCGCAGATCACGGCGGCCTCGCGAAGGAAGCGCTCGACGATGTCGCGTCGCCGTGCGCCGAGTGCGCGCAGCAGGCCGATCTCCCGACGGCGTTCCAAGACATTGGCGAGCATGATGTTCATGATGCCGATGCCGCCAACGAGCAGGCTGACGCCGGCGATTGCGCCCATGACGATGCTAAAAATCCGTTGCGTCTGCTGATGCTGGCGATACAACTGCTGCGGCACGATCACGCGGTAGTCGGTCGCGCCGCCGTGGCGTTGCGTCATCACGGCGCCGAGCACGCGCGCGGCGTCGGCGAGGCGATCCGGATTCGCCACGCTCAACGTGAAACGGTCGATCTCGTCTTCCAGCGGCTGGAAGCGAAAACGGGCTCGGGCGCTGGCCAAGGGCACGAACACGCGGTTGCTCTCGCCGCCAAGCACGACGCCCTCAAACTTGTCCTGACCAAGGTCGCGGTCAGCGAGCACACCGACGACGCGCAGCCAGGTCTGGTTGACCTTGACGAGTTTTCCGACCGCGATGCCGTCGGGAAAAAGATCGTGCGCGGCCTGCGATCCCAGCACGGCGACCGCCGCCAGCGCATCGTCGTCGGGCTGGGCAATCGCCCGGCCCTGCGAGATGCGCAAGGATGCCAATGCGAACCACTCGGGACTGACGCCGCTGGCCTGCGCGTCGCTCGTTCCCGCATCGCTGAACACGCGATCGGTGCGGATGCGTTTTTCCGCGGCAAAACCCGTCGCCCCGGGCACCACTGCCGCCGCGGCGTGTGCATCGGCAAGGGTAAGTCCTAAGCTGCGCGCGCGGTTTTCCTTGAGGGTGTCCTGATCCAGTTCCATGCGTTCGACAATGAGATTGTGCAGACCCAGGCTTTCAACGAGACGCAGCGCCGCGCGCCGACTGCCTTCGCCGACGCCAAGCATGGCCACGATCGCGCCGACGCCAAAGACCAGGCCGAGCAGGGTGAGCGAAGTACGCAAACGATGCCGCCACAACTCCGCAATCGCTTCGCGCCACACCACGGGTATCGCCGCTGTCGCGATCATGGTGCGCCTTGTGGCGACGCGGGTCTGGTCGTTGCATCGACCGCGGCGGCGAGCAACATGAGGCGGTCGCCGGGCGCCAGTCCGCTCAATACCTGCGAACGGCTCGGTCCGCGCACACCCAGTTGTACCATGCGCTCGACCGCGCGACCGCCGGCCATCACGCTCACCTGTGCAATGCCGCCCTGACTGCGCACCGCGATGTTCGGCACCGTGATCGCCTTGTCCGACCGCAACAGGATCACGCGCGCCTCGAACTGCTGTCCCGGCGCCCAGCGGTAGCGCGCCATTGCTTGCGCCGGCATCGGCGCCTTGAATGCCAGGTATTTCACCGGCGATTCGCGGCCGCGCGGTGCGGCCGCGGCGGCGACCCACGAGATTTTCGATTCGACCTTTCGGTCCGGCGCGCCCACTGGGGACAACTCCACCGCAAGCCCGGGCTTGATGCCTTCGGACTGGATCTGCGGCAACTGCAATTCCACTTCCATCTGCGCCGTGTCCGGGATGGTCGCGAATGCGTTGCCGGCCCACATTGCCGATCCCACGCGCGGCTTCTCGCCGCTCCAATCCGCTTTCAGCAACAGCATGCCATCGTGCGGCGCGTGGATTTCCAGAGCGCTCAAGTCGGCGCGACGCTGGTCTGCGGTGACCTGGTTCGTCGCTCGCTGCGCATCGAGCAGGGCGACTTCGGCCTTGCCGCGTTCGCTCGCAGTGCGCTGTTGCCAGCCGAGCACGCCTTGCTTGACGCCGAGAAAGTGTTCGTCCTGCACCGCGTCCAGGATCTTGTCGCGGGCGAGCGCCAGTTCGCCGGCATTCGCATAGCGGTGTGCGATCGCAAGCTCGCCATCGACCTGGGCGATGTCGACGCCGAGCTTGTCGCGGTTGACGTCCAGTTCCTGTTGCTTGCCGGCCAGCGCCAACGTGTTGCGTTCCAGATCGAGCAAGGCGTCGGACAATTGCAGCTTGCTCTGTGGGGCGACGAAGCGCGCGACGAGCTCGTCTTTCTTCACCCAACTGCCATCCGCCACCGACCACACGAGCTGGCGCTGCGCCCACTGCGGACCGGGCACCTGCAACGGCGCGGCGGCGGCGGATTTCAACTCGCCACGCGCCGCGATATCGAGCGTCACTGGTGCTGCCGCTACCGTTTCCAGCACCGGCGGATCGGCCGGATGCGAACAGCCGACGAGTAGCGCCGCGACGGCGATGGCAAATCCGCGGCGCGTCATGCCGATTTCCCTTTTTGCGCATTCTCCACAACTTCAACTCGCACCGGCTGGCCCGGCTTGAGCGAAATCGCGGCCTTTTCGAGATCGATGTCAAGATCAATCACCGGAACCGGTTCCACCCGCGACTTGCTGTGCACACCCAGACCGATGCTCGCGACATGACCGCTCAGGGTCTGGCCCGCTCCACCGTCGATCAGGATGCGCACGGTCGCGCCGCGGGCAACGCGGGTGTAGTCGCGCTCGGGCAGGCTGGCGCGCACGGCGAGCGTGGCCAGGTCTGGAATGTTGCCGACCGATTGGCCACGCCAGACCTGGGTGCCAACATCGATGCGCTGGCCGTTCCATGCCATGGCATGCTGGAAAATGCCATCGCACGGCGCCAGCACGGTCAGACCCGCGAGCGAGGCCTGCAGGCGGTCGACCTCGGCCTTCAGGCGCGCGACATCGGCATCGGCTTCGCGCTGCTCGGCGGCGCGTTCGGCTGCAGCAGCGCTGGCGTGTTCGGTACTCAGCTGCGCGTGCCGCTGCGCCTTTTCGCGGTCGATCAACAATTTCTTGTATTCCACGCCCGGCACATAGTCGGCCGGCCGGCCGGCCTTGCGCTGTGCCTTGGTCGCATCCGCCGTGGCCTGTGCCACGGCCAATTCCTCTTCACGCGCCTTGACCGCCAGTTCGAGGCGCAACTTCTCCTGCTGGCGCTGCTTTTCCTTGAGTTCGCTCTGTCTGGCGGCAAGATTTTTGGCCAAGTCGCCGCCGTCGAACGTTACCAGCGGCTCGCCTTTCTTCACGGTTTGTCCATCCGCGGCCATTTGCGTGACCGTCATCTGCCACAGGTCCTCGACGTGCGGCGGCATGATCGCGACGCTTTGCCGCGGATAGACTTCGCCGGTCATCTTCACCGGCGTCGCATCGACGTGTACGGCAGATGAAGCGACACAGTTTTCGCTCACATCGGTTTCGGCGCGCACGCTCATGCCGGGGAGCAGCGGCAACGCTTGCGCGCCGGGCATGGCAATGTCCACCGCGAAGTAACTGCCGTCGCCCCAGGCCGCATGCGCTTCCGGTGCGCCGGAAATCGTCCGGATCGCGCCGTCGATTCGCCGACCTGGTAATGCATCGAAGGCAAGACAAACCTTTTGGCCATCCTTGAGTGCGGTACGGTCCGGTGCCAGTACCCAGGCGCGCGTGCTCATCGCGCCACCGTTGACGACTTCTCCAACTTGCCACCCGGGCTGCACGGTCGAGCCTTCCTCGTAACGACCGCCGCCACCGAAGTAGCCAAAGTTGTTGAAGCCGTGCACGAGCACGCCATCGCGGTCGGCGGCGACGCTCGCCGTTTCAGTCTGAGTCTTGTAGTAACTGCGCTGCAGTTCGAGTTTGCCGACTTCGAGTTTGCCGTCTTGCTCGCGCCGCGTCACCGCCACCTGCGCATCTGCCAATTGGCGTTGCTTGAGCGCAAGATCACGTTCACTGCGTTCGAGTTCGGCGTGGTAGCGGTCGTAATCCAGGGCCGCGACGAGTTGCTTGGGCAGCGCCGCGTCGACTTTGGCGGTAGCCAGCGCTGCCTGCGCATCGACCAACGCGGCATCGGCCTCGACGGCCTTGAGTTTCAGCTGCGCGACTTCCTTGTCCACGCGCGCGCGCGCCTGCGCGAGCTGGGATTCCAGCGTGGTGACTTGCTGCGCGGCAGCGCCGGCGTCGATACGCAGCAGCGCGTCGCCCTTCTTCACGCGGCTGCCGTCGGCAAGGTAATAGCGCAGCACCACCGGCGAAGAATCCGACGGCGGCACGAACACGGGCTGTGAACCGTCGGAGCGCACTTCGCCGGCGAATACCACGGCCAGCGCGGGCACGGGCAGAGCGAGCAGCAATGCCGTAAGGAATCTACTTCGCGCCATCGTGTTCGATCTTCCCGTCGCGCACCTGTACGCGACGTTGCGCGCGCGCCGCCACTTCGTGATCGTGCGTCACCAGGATCACGGTCTGGCCCTGCGCATGCACCTCGTCGATCATGCCCAGCACATCGGCAGCACTGCGCGAATCCAGGTTGCCGGTGGGCTCGTCGGCGAGCAGCAGGGCCGGTTGCATCAATAACGCGCGCGCGATCGCCACGCGCTGCATCTGGCCGCCGGAGAGTTGCTCGGGCCGGTGATTCTTACGCTGGCCAAGACCGATGCGATCGAGCAGTGCGTGTGCGCGGCTCTCGATGTCTGGCGCCGCTTCGCGCAGGAACCGGCGCGGCAACAACACATTTTCCAGCACGCTCAAGCGTGGCAACAGATGAAACGACTGGAACACGAAGCCGATGCGGCGATTGCGGAAATCGCTGGCGCGCTCGTCGTCGAAGGTGGAAACATCGGTGCCGTCGAGTTCGTAACGGCCCGCGGTCGGCCGGTCGAGGCAACCCAGGATATTGAGCAGAGTCGACTTGCCCGACCCGGACGGCCCCACGATGGCGACAAATTGCCCCTCGGGCACCGCAAGATCAATGCCTGCCAGCGCGTCGACGTTTTGTCCACCGACGCGATAGCAGCGGGTGATGCCTTGCAATTGAACCATGCCTGATCCGGGTAGCGAGGCGCGAAGTCTAGCTTGACCTGCTCCCGGCGCAAATGTTCCAAACGACGCTTATGAGGCTTTCTTCTGCCCGGCAACAAACGCCTTGATGTGATCTTCCAGCACCGGCAATGGCACCGAGCCAGTTTCCAGCACCGCATCGTGGAATTTGCGGATGTCGAATTTCGCGCCGAGTTCCTTCTCGGCGAGCTGGCGCAGTTCGAGAATCTTCAACTCGCCGAGTTTGTAGCTCAATGCCTGTCCAGGCCACGAAATGTAACGATCGACTTCGGTTTCCACTTCGTGCTGGCTTAGCGCGGTGTGGTCGGCGAGGTATTTGATCGCCTGCGCGCGCGTCCAGCCCAGGTGGTGGACGCCGGTATCGATCACCAGGCGCGCCGCGCGCCACATGTCGTAGGACTCGCGGCCGAAATCGTCGTAGGCAGTGCGATAAATGCCCATCTCCTTGCCAAGCTGCTCGCAATAAAGCGCCCAACCCTCGCCATACGCGGAAATGTAGGCCTTGCGAAAATCCGGCAAATCTTTCATTTCCTCGACCAGCTCGCCCTGCAGGGCATGGCCGGGCGCCGATTCGTGCAGGGTCAGCGCGGTCAGGTTGTACAGCGGGCGCGACGGCAGATCGTAGGTGTTGACCCAATACGTGTGCGGGCCGCCACGACCGGCGGTCCAGAATGGCGCGATCGCCGCCGGCACCGGTTCGATGCCGAAGCGCCCGCGCGGCAACAGGCCGAAGTACTGCGCGAGCTTGGCATCCACGCGCTTGGCGATCCACGACGCGTGCATCAGCAGTTCATCCGGCGTCTTGACGTAAAACTGCGGATCGGTGCGCAGGAAATGCAGGAATGCCGGCATGTCGCCGGTGAAGCCGGTCGCCTTCATCGTCGCGTCCATTTCTTTCTGGATGCGATCGACTTCCTTCATGCCGATGGCGTGGATCGCATCGGGATCGAGGTCGAGCGTGGTGAATTCGCGAATCTGCTGGCGGTAATACGCCTTGCCGTCGGGCAGCGCTTCGGCGGCGAGTGTCGACCGCGCGCCCGGCACGTATTCGTCGCGGAAAAATTTCAGCAGCTTCGCGTAGGCCGGAATCACCTTGTCGCGGATCGCCGCAGCGCATTGCGCTTGCAGCTCGGCCTGCTCGTCGGCCGGGATCGTCGCCGGCAGTGACTTGAACGGCTTGAAGAAGTCGCTTTCGGTCGGATCCTTGATGTTGATGTAGGTGGAAATCGACACATCGCGACCTGGCAATACGGCTTTCGGAACCGAAAAGCCGCGCTTGAGACCTGCTTGCATATTGATGGTATTTTCGTCGAACCAGCGCGGAACGTCGTTCAACGTGGCGATATAATTTTCTGCGTCCTTGACCGTGCGCAGGTGCCGGCCGGACATGAATCCCAGGTCCGACCAGAACTGCGAATCCGCGTTGAACGGCATCTCGTACTGGCGGAAGCGGATGTCCGCGGCAAGGTTTTCGATCTGCGGCCTGTAGACCTCGAAGTTGATCCTGTTCGCCGGCGAGAGCTTGTCGACCGGAATGGCCGCGAGCTTTTTCAGCACGTCGTTCCAGTACGCAAGGCGCGCATCCTGCGATTTGGCATCTACCCGCGGCAGGCGATCGGGCACTGCCGCGGTCGTGCCGTCGTCGTCGCTGCCGGGAAACTGCTGCTGGCGCCATTTCCATTCGGCCGTATAGATCGCGACGAACTTCGCGTCGGCGGACCCCGGCGCCGGCGCGGCGGATTTCGCACAGGCGCAATCGGGCGTTCCTGCCCAGGCCGGAGCGGCCACGGCGATACCAAGCGCAAGCAACAACGAAGTATGGATTTTCATTGCGGGTTCTCCAGGCGATTGCCGATCATCGCACCTTCACTTGCGCCGCGCATCGGTTGCACGTCCTGCGTATGGCCGAACTGCGTGCGACAATGCACGCATCGTTCATTCCAATGCCATGCCATGACCGCAACGACATCGTCCCGGCCCATTTCCCTGACCCGCTTTCTGATCGAGGAGCAGCGCGACAAGCAACACATCAATGCCGATTTGCGCCTGCTCATCGAAGTAGTCGCGCGTGCCTGCAAACGCATCGCGATATCGGTCGGTCGCGGTGCACTGGGCGGCGTGCTCGGCAGCGCGGGCACCGAAAACGTGCAAGGTGAAGTGCAGAAGAAACTCGACGTGTTGTCGAACGAGATCCTGCTCGAAGCGAACGAATGGGGCGGGCACCTGGCCGCGCTCGCGTCCGAGGAAATGGACGATCCGCATCCGATTCCGCATCGCTATCCGAAAGGCGAATACCTGCTCGTGTTCGATCCGTTGGACGGCTCCTCGAACATCGACGTGAACATTTCCGTCGGCACCATCTTCTCGGTGCTGAAGTGCCCGACCGGCGTGAAGGAACCGGACGAAAAGGCCTTCCTGCAACCCGGCACGCAACAGGTCGCCGCCGGTTACGCGGTGTACGGATCGAGCACGATGCTGGTGCTCACGCTCGGCGACGGCGTGCATGCGTTCACGCTGGATCGCGAACAAGGCAGCTTCGCACTCACGCAGCGGAACCTGCACATTCCCGAGGACACGCGCGAGTTCGCCATCAACATGTCGAACCTGCGCCACTGGGAAGCGCCGATGCGGCGCTACATCGAGGAGCTGCTGGCCGGCAAGAACGGTCCGCGCGGCGCCGACTTCAACATGCGCTGGGTCGCATCCATGGTGGCCGACGTGCACCGCATCGTCTGCCGCGGCGGCATCTTCGTCTACCCGCTCGACACGAAGATCAAGGAAAAGGGCGGCAAGCTGCGCCTGCTGTACGAGGCCAATCCGATGGCTTTCATCGTCGAACAAGCCGGCGGCATGGCGACGGATGGGCACGGCCGGATTCTGGAAATCATGCCGAAGTCGCTGCACCAGCGCGTGCCGGTATTTCTTGGTTCGAAGAACGAGATCGAGCGCGTCACGCGCTATCACCGCGAAGCCGCCGGATGAACGCAGACGATTTCATCGAGGTCTACGACGGCACCCTCGATGCGGAGACGTGCGCGGCGCTGATCCGCCGCTTCGATGCGAGCGGACAAGCCGTGCGCGGCGAGACCGGCAGCGGTGTGGATGTAAAACTCAAGGACAGTTGGGATATCCGCATCAGCAGCCAGCCGATGTGGGCGGATGCGGAAAACGCGCTGAACACGGCGATGATGTCGGGCCTGATGCGCTACCTACGCAAGTATCCGCACACCCTGCTAGCACCGCTGTCCTTGCGCATGGCCGACGGCGCCGGTGGCGCCGTGCCGATCGACCCGGAACGCCTGGCTGCCTTGCCCGACGACATGCTGCAAGTGCTGATCCGCAAAACCCTGCGCCCCGGAAGCATCAATTTGC
>JAFEFD010000583.1 GCA_018240765.1 Pseudomonadota bacterium
AGCAACAACGCGAGCAAGAAAATAGACGAACTGCAGATCCTCACTGTAGGCAATTTCCAGTATGTTGCACTCGATGCGCTGACCTGGACCAAACTCGTCAGCTACACGGTTGGAACGGCGGTGTCGCCGAACTCCGCTTACGGCACGCTCAGTTGCGTGCTCACCTCGGTTTCGCCCGGCGGTTCCACGACCTGCACGGCGACGCCGAACGCGGGCTATGAGCTGGACAACATCTCCGGCTGCGGTGGCACCACCAGTTACTCGTCCTCGTTTGCGACCGGTGCGATCAATGCCAGCTGCACGGTGACTGCCACGTTCGTCGTCGCGCTCGGCGCGTCCACGTCCAAGACGGACGTGTCCTGCAACGGCGGCGTCAACGGCACCGCGACCGTTCTCGCCTCGAATGGCATATCGCCGTACACCTATTCCTGGTCGCCTGCTGGTGGAACGGCCGCGACCGCGTCCGGCCTCGCCGCGGGCACGTACACGGTGACGGTGACCGACAATCGAAATGTCCAGGTACAGAAGTCGGCGACCATCAACCAGCCGACGGCATTGGTGCTGGGTCCGGCAAGCATTCCCGATGGCCTGGTCAACTGGCCGTATGCGCAAGGATTTATCGCGAGCGGTGGCACGCCGGGCTACACCTACACGGTGACCTCCGGCGCAGTGCCGGGATTATCCATTACCGGCAGCACCTTGAGCGGAACCCCGAGCATCGCCAACAATTACAACGTCGGCGTGACGGTGACGGACGCGAACGTTTGTCAGAATGCGAAGACCTACCCGATGCAGGTGCGCGCGACGATGGGCCTGCTGAGCGTCAGCGATGGCACCGGTTTCGCCGCCTACGGCCAGCCGGTCGATTACACGGTCAGCTTGAGCAACACGACGGCATTCACCGTAAGCGGTATCGCGGTCACGGCGACGCTGCCGGCGGCGCTCGGCACGCCGTCGTGGCAATGCCTGAGCAACGGCAGCAATGGCGTGGTGTGCAACGGCGCGACGAACAGCGGTGCGCTTGCCGATACGGGTGTGACGATACCGGCCGGGCAGACCGCCAAGTGGAACATCCATGCGACGGTCGCTGCTGCACCCGTCGCCGGCAGCGCCGATGTCAATGTCAGCGCGAGCTACGCGACGCCGGCCACGGACAGCAACGTGCTGGTCATTTTCCGCGACGGGTTCGGCGGCAGCGGGGGCAACTGAGGAACGCGGCCCACTTTGCTACCATGGCGCGACTCGCTGCCCACGGGGATTGGCAATGGATGGAATCCTGCAACGCTTGCGCGAACGCAAGCTCGTGCAATGGGCGCTGGCCTACGTGGCATTTGCGTTCGCGCTGCTGCAGGGCATCGATATCGTCGCGCAGCGATTCGGCTGGCCGGAATCCGTCGAACGCATCCTGATCCTCGCGCTGTGCGTTGGTTTCTTCGTCGCGCTGGTGCTGGCCTGGTACCACGGCGAGCGCGGCGCACAGCGCGTGTCGAGTACCGAACTGGTGATCCTCGCGCTGCTGCTGGCCATCGGCGGCGGCTTGCTGTGGCGGTTTGCGCCGCAATCGGTGTCTGCGTCAACACCGGCGCAGGCGGGCAAGGCTACGGCAGTCCCCGCCGCAACGATTCCAGCGAAATCCATCGCCGTGTTGCCGTTCGCCAACTTGTCCAGCGACAAGGAGAACGAATACTTCGTCGCCGGCATGCAGGACCTGATCCTGGGCAAACTGGCCGACATCGGCGATCTTAAAGTCATCTCGCGCACGTCGACCTTGAAATACGATAGTCGGCCCGGGAACCTGCGCGACGTGGCCGCCGAGCTGGGAGTGGCGCATATCCTGGAAGGCAGCGTTCAGAAGGCCGGCAAGGAAGTTCTTATCAACGTGCAGTTGATCGATGCCCGCAGCGACAACCACCTGTGGGCCGAGACTTACAAACGCACGCTGGATGACATCTTCGGGGTCGAGGGCGAAGTGGCGGGGAAGATCGCCGCCTCGCTTCAGGCCCGGTTGTCGCCGGATGAATCGTCCCGGCTGGCGGCGGTGCCGACCACCAACCGCGCGGCCTACGACGCCTACCTGCAGGCCGAGTTCCTGGTGAATCGTGGGAATCTCGAGTTCACCAGTGACTGGTACCGCAAGGCGATTCCATTCTACGAACAGGCGCTGCAAGCGGACCCGGCATTCGTGCTGGCGCTGGCCCGGCTTTCGTTTGCTGAAAGCATTGCCTACTGGTTCGGCGGCCGCAACGAACCGGCGCTGGCCGACAAGGCGCGGCAGCACGCTCGGCAGGCGCTGGATCGGCAACCCGGTTTGGCCGACGCACAGGTAGCGATGGGTTATGCGCTGTACACCGGAGCGGACGATTACAACGCCGCGCTTGGCTACTTTGCCGCGGCGCTCAAGCTGCGGCCGCACGATCCGGAGATCCTGCTGGCATCGGCGTTCGTGCTGCGCCGACAGGGCCGGCTTTCCGCTGCGATCGATGCATTGCAGGAAGCGGTTTTGCGCGATCCGCGCAGCTCCTACGCCTTCGAATCGCTGGGCGAGACGCTGCTGATGGCGCATCGCTACGACGAGGCCGAAGCGGCGTTGCAACGTGCGCGCTCGATCGATCCAGGCAACACGGTCGCACTGGAGCAGTTGGCATCGAATGCGGTCCTGGCACAGGGCGACGTGTCCCGGGCGCTGGCGCTGCTGGCGGGGGATCAACCGCGGTTGGTGTCCCGGCGCGTGGGATTTTTGCAAATGCAGGGACGCTACGACGAGGCAATCCACATTCTCGAAAGCCTCCCGTCCAATTCCGATCAATTCGGCACGTCAGGCGACAGAGAAGGACAACTGGCAGACTTGCTGCGTCTGGCGGGCCAAGCCGAGCGTGCCCGCAAGCTGTACGCGAGCGCCTTGCCGCAGATTCGCGCGCAGCTGGACAGTTTGCGCAGCAAGCGCGAACAGAGTGCGATGTGGAGCGAGATTGCCAGCGCCCTGCACGGGCTCGGGCAGGACCGCGAAGCCCTCGATGCGCTTTTGCGCTCGCAGGAGTTGGCGCGACAAAGCGGCGACCTGATCGAATATCCGCGCCTCACGGCCGCAAACGCGTCGATTTACGCCGACATGCGCCGCCCCGATCTGGCGATCGCCTTGTTGAAGGAGATACTTCCCGGCGACAAGGGAGGACTGTATTTCTCACCGACGATGCTATGGGTGGATTCGACGTGGAATCCGATTCGCAACACGCCCGAATTTCAGGCGTTGCTGAAACAGTACGCGAAGGAAAAGCCTGCGACGATCACCGCTGAACCGAATCCCGCCGGCGTGAATTCCCATGACTGATTTCCTCACTCGGCTAAAGCAACGCAAGCTCGTGCAATGGGCGCTGGCCTACGTCGCGTTCGCGTTCGCGCTGCTGCAGGGCATCGACATTGTTGCGCAGCGGTTTGGCTGGCCGGAATCCGCCGAACGCATCCTGATCCTTGCACTGTGCATTGGTTTCTTCGTCGCGCTGGTGCTGGCCTGGTACCACGGCGAACGCGGCGCGCAGCGCGTGTCGAGTACCGAACTGGTGATCCTCGCGCTGCTGCTGGCCATCGGCGGCGGTTTGCTGTGGCG
>JAFEFD010000584.1 GCA_018240765.1 Pseudomonadota bacterium
ATCGGCCAGTTCCTGCAGCGTGGATTTTTCGCCGTCTTTGAGCCAGCGCCGAGTGATGATGTCGCGCGAGCGTGCATCGAGCTTGGCCAAGCCTTTTTGCAGCGAATCCAGTTCGGATTCTTCTTCGCTCGCGTTTTCCAGCGCGTGATACGGATCGGCGTTGTTGTCGACCAGATACGCCACTGGCGCGGGCTTTTCATCCTCGTCCGAATCGGCCGGCGCGTCGAAGGCCATGTCGCGGCCGGACAGGCGCGATTCCATTTCCAGCACATCGGCCGTGGTCACGCCCAGATCCTTGGCGACGGCGGCGACTTCTGCCGCGTTCATCCAGCCCAGGCGCTTTTTCGACTTGCGCAGGTTGAAGAACAGCTTGCGCTGCGCCTTGGTCGTGGCGATCTTGACGATGCGCCAGTTGCGCAGGATGAACTCGTGCATTTCGGCGCGAATCCAATGCACCGCGAACGACACCAGGCGCACACCGACATCCGGATCGAAACGCTTGACCGCCTTCATCAGGCCAATATTGCCTTCCTGGATCAGATCACCCAGTTGCAGGCCATACCCGGAATAGCCGCGCGCGACGTGGACGACGAACCGCAGGTGCGCCATCACCAGGCGGCGGGCAGCATCCAGATCATTTTCACCGATGTACTGGCGCGCCAGCGCCTGTTCTTCCTCGACCGTGAGCACCGGAATCTGGTGCACGGCACCGACGTATGCATCGAGACTGCCGATCGCACTGGGGATCGGCAGGTTGTTGGCAACCAAAGCAGCAGCGGTCATTGAAACCTCCCGTATGAACGCAATTTTAGCACTCGCTTGATTTGAGTGCTAAACAAGCCCTGAAGTTCAATAACGGCCTTGCGGCCGCATTTAATGTACTGAATGGTACATTAAAAGCCAAGGGATGTCAACGGGCATTTGGCAACTTGATCCTCGCTGCCAGCGGCAGGTGGTCGGATACCGGATGCGGCAGCGTCCACAAGCGTTCGATCTCGATGTTGGACGAGGTCAGGATATGGTCGATCGCGCGTCGCGGCCGCCAGCTCGGAAACGTCGCCGGTGCGCTCTGCCGTGGCGGCGCCAGTGCCGTGCGATCGAACAGCGGCGTCAGCTCGCGGCTATGCACGGGGCAATTCAGATCCCCCATCAGGACCACGTTCTTCTGGTCGCCGATGAGCTCTGCAAGGAAATCGAATTGACGATGACGCGCCCCGGGACCAAGCGACAGGTGCGCGATCACGACGACCAGCGCCGCGTCACCCGTGCCAAAACGTGCCCATAGCGCGCCGCGGCCGGGAATGCGGCCGGGCAAGGGATAATCGCGCACCTCGTCCGGCGCGATGCGAGTGAGCAATCCGTTCGCGGATGCCGCAAAGCGCGCCACATTGCGATTGGGCTGGTGGCTCCAGTAGGGAAAGTGCGCCGCTTCGGCAAGGTATTGGGTCTGATTGACGAAACCCGAGCGCAAGGAACCGGCGTCAGCTTCCTGCAATCCGACGACATCGAAATCGGCGAGAAGTCCGGCGAAACGATCCAGATTGCCGCGCTTTGAGCGCGCCGGCAGGACATGCTTCCAGCTCTGGGTTACGTAATCGCGGTAGCGCGCCATGCTGCCACCAGCGAGGATGTTGCAACTGAGCAAATTGAGGTGCTGCGCCACGGGTTGCTCAATATGGGCGGCGTGGGCGTTCATCAATGCAGGCTATGCCGCCTGCGGCCCGGCCGCAAGCGGCTTGGGTCACGCAGCAGGCTTACTTGTGCGACTTGGCCGTATGCCGGGCCGCCAGTTCCTGGTCGGCCAGTTGCAGCGCGATCTGCACCATCTGCTGGAAACCGATGCCGCGGTCGGGATTCGCGGTGACGCGATACTTGCCATCGACAATCAGGGTGGGCGTGGCGTCGACCTGCCAGTCGCGCACCTTCTGGTTGCCGGCGGCCATCTCGCCTTCGATCACGAACGAGGTCGCGGTGGAAAGGAATTCGCCGGGATTGGCGCCATAGTTCGCGTAAAACAGGTTCGCCAGATCCTGGATCGAGCGCAGTGGCTGGTGGTCGCGGTGGATCGCGTCGAACAGCGCCTGATGGGTCTTGTCGACGAGGCCCATCGATTGCGCAGTGTAGAACGCGCGCGCGTACGGTTCCCACATCGCATTGAAAACCGCCGGCAACAAATCGAACTCGACGCCCTTGGGCAGCTTGTTCTTGAGTTCGTTCGCGTAGGGCTGGAACTCCGCGCAATGCGGGCAGGCGTACGAGAAAACTTCGGTGACGACGACCTGGTCGCCCGACGTCGGCTTGGCCGGTTCGATCGGCAGATAGTCCTGACCGGCCACGAGTGCGGGCTTGGCCGGCGCCTTGGCGGTTTCCGCGCTGCCTTGTGCCTGGCAACCGCCGAGAAAAACCAGTCCTGCGAACAAAATCAGGGCATGCTTGAACATCGTGTTCTCCGATGAAGACCGGTCTTGGGACTGTAGCCGGTCAGGCAAGTTCCGTCACTTGGCAGATGATTCCTTGTTCACCAGGAACAGGACCAGTTGCTCGGCCTTGTCCCAGCTGCCGCCGGCGGACACCGTGGTCAGGCGGTACTTGCCGTTGACGACGATCGTCGGCGTCTGGTCGACGCCCGCCGCCTTGACGAAGGCATCGGCCTGCTTCATGCGCGTGTTGATCGTGAACGAATTGGCGGTAGCGACGAACTGATCCGCCTTGACGCCGTACTTGGCGTAGAACTTGGCCACGTCCTCGATCGTCGGCAGCGGACTCTTGATGCGGTTGCTGGCGTCGTAGATGGCAAGTTCACCGGTTTTCCAGACCGCATCGAACATGGCGTCGTGCGCTTTTTCGGCGATGCCCAGCGCCTTGGCCGTAAGATAGGCGCGCTGGAACACCACCCAGTCTTCGGCCGAATTGAACGAAGCGGGAACGAAATCCATCTGCGCATTCGCCGGCAGGTGCTTGCGCAACGTATCGACATACGTGTGCGCGAAATTGCAGGCCGGGCAGCCGTAGGAAAACACTTCCGTCACTTCGATCTTGTCGCCGGTCTGGGTGGGCAGCGGCGGATCGATCACGAAGAAATTCTTGCCGGCCTGCCATTGCGTGGCGGCATCCTGCGCAACGGCGGCAACGGAAAAAACAGCGAGTGCGGCAACGGCGAAAAGACGTTTCATGTCTGCGATCCTCGTCACTTCGCCGCCGTGGACGAATCCACCGCGTGCAGGCCTTCGACGTAACTGGCGATTGCCGCAATCTCGGTGTCGGACAACGGCTTGGCGATCGCTTCCATGATCTGGGCATGGGCATCGCTGCCGGCGCTGCCATCGCGGAAGGCTTTCAGGCGCGCAATGATGTAGTCGGCATGCTGGCCAGCCAATTGCGGATATTGCGCGCCGGGATTGCCGCGCCCATCCGGGCCGTGGCATGCCGCGCAGGCCGGCACGCCGTCTTTTGCGTCACCGCTGCGGAAATAGGTTTCACCGACCGGTACGAGCTTGGCGTCGGCCACTCCCGGCAGCGAAGCCTTGCTGGCGAAATAGGCGCCGATGTCGCGCATGTCCTGTTCGCTCAGCGGTGCGGCGAAGCCGAGCATGATCGGATTGGCGCGCTTGCCGGATTTGAACAAGGCGAGCTGGCGTTCGATGTAACTGGCCTGCTGGCCGGCGAGCTTGGGATATTGGGCGTCGGCGGAGTTGCCATCCATGCCATGGCAGGCGGCGCAGACCGCGGTCTTGGCCTGACCGGCCGTGGCGTCGCCGGGCTTGAGCGCGGCATTCGCCGCCGGGGCCGCAGGCGCAGCGGCTGCCGGAGCACCAGCGTCTGGAGTGGAAGCAGGCGTCTGTGCCGCCAGCGATCCGGCGCCAAGCAGCGCGGACAACGCAATCACAAGCCGAAAACTCATAGAATGGACTCCGAAGGTCGCCGATCCGGCCACGCGCGAATGCGTAGGCACAAGGCAGGAATTATCCCAGCCGCTACAGGGACGGTCAAACACGATGGGCAAGCCCAGCAATCCATTCCGTGCCGCGCGGTTCGCGACCAGCGCGCCCGATTTGCGCCGCCTGCCTGCGGACACGGACGCCGAGATCGCATTTGCCGGGCGCTCAAACGCGGGAAAATCCAGTGCATTGAATGCGATCTGCGATCAGGCGGGACTTGCGCGCACCTCGAAAACGCCGGGGCGCACGCAGTTACTCAATGTCTTCGTTCTTGACGACTCGCGTCGCCTGATCGATCTGCCTGGCTACGGCTATGCGAAAGTCCCCGAGGCGATACGCGAGAAATGGCGCACCGCAATCGACAATTATTTGCGCGAGCGCGAATCCCTGCGCGGCGTGGTGCTGATCATGGACGCGCGCCATCCGCTCAAGGATTTCGACCGGCAAATGCTCGCCTATTGCCGCGAAATCGATCTGGCGTGCCATGTCCTATTGACCAAGTCCGACAAGCTTTCGCGCAGCGAGGGCGCACGCACGCTGGCTGTCGTCCGCGCCGAATGCGCGCGGCAGGGCTGGACGGCGACGGCGCAACTGTTCTCCGCGCAAGCCAAGACCGGACTCGACGAAGCGCGCGCCGCGCTGCTGGGCTTGCTTGGGGACTGATCGCCCCCATATACGCGCGGTTGCACAAGGAACGCCCATGTCCGGACCCAGCGCCGTAAAGGAAACGCCGATCGCCAATCGCGATCAGCTCGTGGAATTCATCGCTTCCGGCGCGCGACCGCAGGACCAATGGAAAATCGGTACCGAGCACGAGAAGTTCGGATTCCGTCTCGATGATTTGCGTCCGCCGACATTTGAAGGCGACCGTGGGATCGGCGCATTGCTTCAAGGCCTCACGCGCTTTGGCTGGGCGCCGGTGCGCGAAGGCGACAACATCGTCGCTCTGGCGCGCGGCGACGCATCGATCACGCTGGAACCTGCCGGCCAACTGGAATTGTCGGGCGGGCAACTCGACACCATCCATGCCACCTGTTGCGAAGTGACTTCCCATCTCAAGGAAGTCAAAACCGTCGCCGACGAGTTGCGGCTCGGATTCCTCGGCATGGGATTCCAGCCGAAGTGGCGACGCGACGAGATGCCGTGGATGCCCAAGGGCCGCTACAAGATCATGCACGACTACATGCCAAAGGTCGGCAAGCTCGGCCTGGACATGATGACGCGCACCTGCACGGTGCAGGTGAACCTGGATTTCGCCTCCGAAGCCGACATGGTGAAGAAGTTCCGTGTCTCGCTCGCCCTGCAGCCGATCGCCACCGCGCTGTTCGCCGACTCGCCATTCACCGAAGGCAAGCCGAACGGATACCTGAGTTATCGCTCGCATATCTGGACCGACACCGATGCGGACCGAACAGGCATGCTTGATTTCGTGTTCGACGACGGCTTCGGTTTCGAGCGTTACGTGGATTACCTGCTCGACGTGCCGATGTATTTTTCCTATCGCGACGGCAAGTACATCGACTTGGCAGGCAAATCGTTCAAGAAGTTTCTGGCCGGAAAACTCGACGAACTGCCCGGCGCCAAGCCGACGCTGAAGGATTGGGCCGACCACATGACCACGGCTTTTCCCGAAGTGCGCCTGAAAAAATATCTCGAAATGCGCGGTGCCGACGGTGGCCCGTGGAACCGGCTGTGCGCATTGCCGGCGTTTTGGGTCGGCCTGCTCTACGACCAGATCGCGCTCGATGCGGCCTGGGATCTGGTCAAGGATTTTTCCATGGCCGAGCGCCACGCTTTGCGCGATGGCGTGCCGAAACATGCGTTGAAACTGCCATTTCGCAACGGCACGGTTCGCGAACTTGCGCTGGAAGCCTTGAAGATCGCCGGCAACGGGCTCGCGCGGCGCAACCGGCTCAACTCCACCGGCGCGAGCGAAACCGTATTCCTCGAACCGCTGATCGAATTCGCGCAAGCGAACCAGACCCCGGCCGAACGCAAGCTCGAACTTTTCCACGGCCCGTGGAAAGGCAGCGTGGATCCGGTGTTTACGGAGTTTGCGTACTGACCGCCTCGCGGCGCAGCGCGAGACGGTCGTGAGGATCACGCGGGTTTATTTTGCGACGCGGCGCCTGATTGCGATCAAGCCAAGCACCAGCAAGCCCAAGCCGAAGAGCGCAAGGTTGCGCAGATTCAACGCAGGGGCAGGTACCGGTATCGATGCCGCAAGGGAGAATCCGCAGACCGCGGTGCCCGGGCTGTTGTTGGCTTCGTTGATATTGAAAACGACGGTGCCATTGGCGGGCACCAGAACCTGGAACGATTCCGATTGCGAAGCACCACCAATGCTGGAGCCCGAGTCGGCCTGGTAATTCGTCCCGAGATTGTTGACGTCGAAGCTGCCGGAATACGCCGTGGCAAACACGTCAGCCGCACAGGCCGCGTCAGTCGTCAGGGTCACGGTCGCACAAATCGCACCGCCGGTGGAATTGGTAAATGGCGTGGAAACCACGTGGCGATACGTTCCCGAGCCGTAATTGCCGGGATAGGTTTTCGGGCTACCACAGGTGCTGGGATTACCATCGCGGAAAACGCGATCGGCCTGGGTTGGCGTGTTCGCGTCCAGCGTTCCAGAAAAATTGAACAGGGTACCGGTAATGGCGGTTGGTGCGGCCGGTCTTGCGAGGGAGTTTTTGCCGACATCATTGCTGACGCTGGCGGATGCACTCGCAGCGACAGCGAATGCCAGAAGTGCGGAAAGAGTAATCTTGCTCACCGTAAGTTTCATGCGTTTTCCCCAGATAGTGACGAGACTGATGCCTGATTCAAGGCTCGGGGGCCGACAACCGTCGGCCCGGCAGCAAACTTAAACCCCGGCTGGAATCCCCGTCGCTTAACATAGCCATTTGGAATTGGAATGCAAGCTGCATCACAAAACGAAATATTTTGAATGAGACATGCCTGACATACGTATCTGAATACATTACACAAATTCAGATTCCACGACTTATTGCCTTGTACGATAGCGTTAAAAAATCTCGCCCACGCAGCAGCGCAAACTGCCGCCGGCTTTTTCGATTTCGTCCAGCGGCACGGCGCCGATGGCAAAGCCCCAATCGGCAAGCGCATTGCGTTGCGCGTCGGTCAGCGCGGCCACCGCCGCCGCGCTCATCCACACGCGATCCGGCGACAGTGTTATCGCATTGCCAGCGTAAGCGCGCTTTTGTTCCGGTGACAGCCAGATCACGCGCTCGTCGAACGCCTGAGCGATCGTGCGTGGCACGGTCGGATCGCGGAAGCCATCGGCGGCGAGGATCGCGGCGCGCCCGGCCAGGCAAGTCATCACCACATTGGTGTGGTATTCGGATTCGGCGAGGTCAAAACAAAACATCAGGCGCAGGCCGAATGCTTCGTGCATCGCGCGCGCGCCGGCCATGTCGCAGCGTTCGCTCAAGCCGCAAAAGGCGATGCCGCGTGCATGGTCGATGATCAGCGAGCCGGTCAGCTCGGCCACGCAGTCCTCGCGTTGCGAAAGATCGATTTCGGCGCGGTCGAGCACGCCGCGAAAAAACGCGCGGATGTCGGCACGTTCCGCTTCGCGCTGGCGCACGCGATGGCACATGCGGCCGATGATGAGCTTGCCGGGCGCGGTGCCGAACACGTTGTTGGGGAACATCGCATCCGGCGTCGCCGCGTCGCCGGGAAAGACGATGACCGGGCAATCGGCGCGCAAGGCGGCGGCGAGCGCAGCGTGCTGCGCCAATGCGCGCAGCGGATCGAAGCCGGCATCCATGCGCATATAGCGGTTGTCGCGCGCGGATTCGGATGCGAGTTGCGCAGCTGCGGGCGCGACCATGAACACCGCACGCGCAGTCGCACGCGTGGCCGGCAGCGGCGGCAACTTTGCGAGTTCGGCGAGAAAGGCGTCGGCAGATGTGACGATCATGCCGTCATTGTCGGCAAAACGAACGGGCCGGCAAGAGCCGGCCCGTTCATTTCATTGCTGGCGTGATGCGCGTCAGTGTTTTTTCGCGGGCGCCGCCTTCAGGCCGCGGTCGATGAGCATCGGCTCGATGCTCGGGTTGCGGCCGCGCCAGTCGCGGTACAACTTGGCCAATTCCACGGTATTGCCGCGCGAGAGAATCATGGCGCGGAAGTGGTCGCCGTTGGCGCGGGTCAGGCCGCCGTGATCCTTGAACCATTCGAACGCGTCATCGGCGAGCATCTGCGTCCACGCGTACGCGTAATAACCGGCAGAATAACCGTTCGACCAGATGTGCAGGAAATAGCTGGAGCGATAACGCGGCGGCACGTAACTCAGGTTGACCTTGTCCTTCTTCAGCGCGGCAATTTCAAACTTGTCTGCATCCTGCAACGGCGCACTGGCCGGCAGCGTATGCCATTCCATGTCGAGCAGGGCGGCGGCAACCATTTCGGTCATGGCGTAGCCCTTGTTGAACTTGCCGGCCTTGCGCATCTTGGCGACGAGATCCGCCGGCATGGCTGCGCCGGTCTGGTAGTGCTTGGCGAAGTGATCGAAGACCTCCGGCACGCTGGCCCAGTGCTCGTTGAACTGCGACGGAAATTCGACGAAGTCGCGCGCGGTGTTGGTGCCCGACAGCGTCGGATATTCCTCGTCGGCAAACATGCCGTGCAGGGCGTGACCGAACTCGTGGAACATGGTGATGACGTCGTCCCACGACAGCAAAGCGGGCTGGCCGGGCGCCGGCTTGGTGAAGTTCGCAACGTTGTAGATGACCGGTGAGGTGCCGAGCAGCTTGGACTGGCCGACGAAGTTATCCATCCACGCGCCGCCGTTCTTGTTGTCGCGCTTGAAGTAGTCGCAATAGAACAGTGCCAGATGCGAGCCGTCGGCGTTGAATACTTCGAACACGCGCACGTCGGGCTGGTAGACCGGAATATCCTTGCGTTCCTTGAAGCTCAGGCCGTAGAGCTGGTGCGCGGCATAGAACACGCCGTTTTCCAGCACGTTGTTCAATTCGAAATACGGCTTGATCTGGCTTTCGTCGAGGTCGTACTTGGCCTTGCGTACCTGCTCGGCGTAGTGCTCCCAATCCCACGGCTCAAGCTTGAATGCGGGCTTGCCGAGCGCTTTCTGATCCTTGTCGATCATCGTCTGGATGTCCTCCGCCTCGGCGCGCGCGCGCGCGACCGAGGCAGGCGCGAGCTTGTGCAGGAAGCCGAATGCCGCAGCCGGCGTCTTCGCCATCTGGTCCTGCAGGTTCCACGCCGCGAAGTTCGGGAAACCGAGCAATTTGGCTTTTTCGGCACGCAGTTGCGCGAGGCGTTCGATCGTGGCGCGCGTATCGTTGGCATCGCCGTGTTCGGCGCGGTTCCACGAGGCTTCGAACAGGGCCTGGCGCGTGGTACGGTCGCTCAGATCCTGCAGTGCCGGCTGTTGCGTGGTGTTCTGCAGCGGGACCACCCATTTGCCTTCCAGACCGCGCGCCTTGGCCGCCTGTGCGGCAGCGGCGATGTCGGCATCCGACATGCCGGCCAGCCTGGCCTTGTCGTCGACGACCAGCGCACCGGCCTTGGCTGCCGCCAGCAATTTGTTGTTGAACGCGGCTTCGAGCGAGGCTTCCTCGGTGTTCAAGGCCTTGAGTTTGGCTTTGTCAGCCGCGGACAATTTGGCGCCGGCGTGCACGAACTGCGCGTGCACGACGTCGACCAGGCGCAGCGCTTCCGGATCCAGTTTCAATTTCGCGCGTTCGTTGTAGACGGCGTCCACGCGCGCGAAGAGCTTGTCGTTGAGGTGAATCGCATCGGCCAGTTCGCTCAGCTTCGGCGCCACGTCTTCCTGCACTTTTTGCAGCGTGTCGTCGGTGTTCGCGCCGGCAACGCCATTGAATGCGGGCAGCACGCGCGTGAGCAACTCGCCGGATTTTTCCAGCGCGACATAGGTGTTCTCGAATGTCGGCGGCGCTGGATTGTTCGCAATGCTTTCGGCTTCGGCAAGCTGCTGGCGAATGCCCTCCTCGATCGCCGGCTGGTAGTCGGCATCGGTGATCTTGTCGAATGGCGGTGCCAGGAACGGCAGGGTGCTGGCACTCAGGAACGGATTGACGCGTGCCGGCGTGGTCGCAACGGTTTTGGCCGGCTCGGATTTGTGCGGCGCTGGCGCGCAGGCGGCGAGTACCGTGGTCATGGCGAGAGGCAACAAACGAATTCGGAACATGGCAAACACTCCAGGAGAAATTCGCAGGGAAACAGGAAAAAACGCACGCGCAATCAAGCTGCCTTGACGTCGCGCAAGGTCCAATGCGCGCCGATGAGAAGATCCATGCGGTGCTTGAGCACCACATGCGGCAGATTGGTGGTTACCAGCACATCCGTATGCATGTCGGCTTGTTCGACCGAAACCGTGGCTTGCGGATCGCTGGCGCCCAGCGCCGGATCGACCGCGTCGGGATCGGGCTGCATGGCGCGCCAGCGTCGCCACAGAGTCGGTTCACGCAGTGCCGATTGCAACAAGCTGGCGAAGCCTTCGGGCGAATTGCCCTGGAACGAAAGCTCGTTGATCCGTCCGCGCGCGCGGGCGAGATCGTCGATGGACAGGTAATAACGCTGTGCCAGCATGAAATGCTCCTCAGGCGGCCTGTAAGTCTAGCAGAGGCTCTTGACGAACAAGCCATGACTTTCGGCCTGTCAGGCGGATACGATCGCCTCGATCGCTGCGCTCATGCGGGACGCCTGCGCATGCGGATCGGATGTTGCGGCAAACGGCAGGATGCCCAGGCATGGCACTGGCAGCAAGCGGCGCAAGGTTGCGACGTTTTCTTCTGGCCGAGCCATGTCCGGATCGATGTGATTGCCGATCCAGCCGATCAGTTTGCAGCCGTCGTCGCGGATTGCGCGCGCGGTCAGTTGCGCATGATTGAGGCAGCCGAGTTTCAATCCGACCACCAGGATCGCCGGCAGGCGCAGCGAATGCGGAATGGCATTCGCCAGCAACCTGTCCGAAAGCGGCGCCAGCCAGCCGCCGACGCCTTCGACGACGACGAAATCCGCACGCGCCGCCAAACGCGAAAACGCCGCCGCGATTGGAGCCATCGTCACCGGCGTTGCCGCGGCCGCGATATGCGGCGAGACCGGTTCGGCGAAAGCGAACGGATTGCAGTCGGCGTATTCGGGCTTCGAATCGCTGGCGGCAATCAAGGCCAGCGCGTCGTCGTTGCGCAAGCCATCCGGCGTCATCGCGCAACCGCTGGCGACGGGTTTCATGCCGGTCGCGCGCAAGCCTGCGGCGCACAGCGCGCGCAGCAACGCGCAGGAAACGATAGTCTTGCCGATGCCGGTATCGGTGCCGGCGATGAAGACGCCGGAGTGGCGCGGGTTGCGGGTCATGCGGGTCATGCGGGTCAGGATAAGGCCCGGCGCGCGCCCACGCTACACGCTAGAATGTGCACATGTTCACCGCCACCGCCATTCGTGCCGGCAACAAGTCCGATCTCTACGCACAACTCGCCGAGCAGGCGCGCGGCCTGCTGCACGGCGAGCGCGATTGCATCGCCAATGCGGCGAACTTCGCCGCGCTCGTGTATCACGCGCTGCCGGACATCAACTGGGCCGGTTTTTATTTCTACGACGGCACCGAATTGGTGGTTGGTCCGTTCCAGGGCCAGCCGGCCTGCGTGCGCATCGCGCTTGGCAAGGGTGTGTGCGGCACCGCCGCAACGACGCGGCAAACCCAGGTCGTGCGCGACGTGAACGCGTTCGACGGCCACATCGCCTGCGATTCGGCGTCACGTTCGGAGATCGTCGTTCCATTGTTCGATGCCGAGCGCCTGATCGGCGTGTGGGACGTGGATAGCCCGAAGCTGGCACGCTTCGACGACGACGACCGCGCCGGCATGGAAGCACTGGCTGGTATATTCGTCGATTCCGTGCGCGGTACGCGATGATGGCTGGCAAAGACGACAACAAGATCCGCAATGTTGGCCCCAAGGGTGCGGCATGGCTGCGCCAGGTCGGCGTGCGCACCCAGGAGGATCTCGTGCGCGTCGGGCCGGTCGATGCGTTCATGAAGGTCAAGCGTGCCGGTTTCCGGCCCAGCCTGAACTTGCTGTATTCGCTCGCCGGCGCGATCGAGAACTGCCATTGGGCCGAGCTTTCCGACGAGCGCAAGCGCGCGCTGGTGGCCGGCGCCGAAGCCGCCGAAACCGCGAATCCGATCAAGACGCGCTGGCAGAAGCAGGTCGAACGCAGCGAACGTTCGGTCGAGCCGCGCGAATCGTTCGACGCCGATTCCGGCGACGCGGGATTCCTCGACGATCCCGATGCCGGTCACGACGCCGCGCACGAGGACTGATCGTCAGCGCACCACCGCGTAATCGCGCGCGTCTTCGCGCCATTTTTCCGTGGTCATGATTCTTGGCAACACCTGCTCGGGCGCATCCACCAGCGACCACATCGCCGCGTGCTCGGGATTCATGAAGCGCTCGCCGATCACCTGCTGCATGAAGGTTTGCAGCGGCGCGTAGAAATTCTTCGTGTTGAGCAGCACGATCGGATTGAAGTACAGGCCCAGGCGCTTGAGGGTGACCGCCTCGAACAATTCCTCCAGCGTGCCGCAGCCGCCGGGCAGCGCGACCACGGCATCCGAGCCCGTGAGCAGGCGATGCTTGCGCTCGCGCATGTCCTCGACCACTTCGAGGTTTTCGATGCCGGGGTGCTGCCATTCCACGTCGGTCATGAAGCGCGGAATGATGCCGATCACCTTGCCGCCGCGCGCCAACGCGCCGTTCGCAAGCGATCCCATCAGCCCGACCGCGCCGCCGCCGTAGACGATGCAGTGGCCGGCTTCGGCAAGCAACTCGCCCAGGCGCGTGGCCGCGGCGTGATACGCCGCGTCGCACATTTGACTCGAAGCGCAATAAACGCAAATCCTCATGGGTCCTCCTGATCGTACGGGCCGATTCTACGTGTTAACGGGAATCCAACGAATGCCCTGATAACGTCGCCGCTTCGCTGTCTGCCGGGGGGCGGACTTTTCCGGATTCCGTTCGCATGCGCCGACTGGCTTGTTCATTGCTGATCGCGTTGACTGCGTTTTCCGTTAACGCGGTTGCGGCGTTGCCGTCGCCACAGGAGGCGTGTTCGGCGCAGGCCTTGCAGATGCTGCTGGCGCCGTCCGTGCTGGACGAATTGCAGGCGCTTGGCGCCAGTCGCGCGCCGACGCGCGACGCGGAACCCGCACCGGCTGCGGACGCCGATCCGCGCCGCCTGCTGGTCGATTTCGCGATGACCTTGCGCGACATCCGCTACCGTCGCGGCGGCCGCAGCCCGCACAGCGGTTTCGATTGCTCGGGCTTCGTGCATTACGTGTTCGCACAGGTGCTGGGCGTGGAGTTGCCGGAAAATTCGGCGGCGCAGTACGCCGACGGCGACAGCACGAAGATTGCGCGCGACGACTTGCAGGCCGGGGACCTGGTGTTCTTCCGCACCCGCGGCAAGCGCATCTCGCATGTCGGCATCTATCTCGGCGCAGGCCGTTTCATCCACTCGCCCACCACCGGCGAACGCGTGCGCGTGGATCGCCTGAGCGAGCGTTACTGGGAACGCCGCTATGCAGGCGCGCGGCGTCCGGATGCGCTAATCTGAAGCGCCCGCGCCGTTGCGGTGCGGTACGCTCTGGATAGGGAGTCGACATCATGAGGGGTTTCCTGCGCCGGGCGCTTGCGTCCGCGATGCTGCTGTTCGTCGCCGTTTCCGCCGCGCATGCCGCGCCGGCAAATCCACGCGCGGCCACATCCGACAAGGTTTTCGATGGCAGCGTCGCGCTGAGCGGCCTGCTGCCGGTGCATGTGGATCGCCGCGATGGCCGCATCCTGATCACGTTGCCAGCGCCATCCGCCGATGGCGTGAGTGTGCGCCTGCTCTACACCGCTTCGTTGCGCACCGGACTGGGTTCGGCGCCGACCTTCCTCGACCGCGGCCGCGTCGGCCAGACCCAGCTCATCGCGTTTCGCCGCTACGGCAAGAAAATCGCCACCGTGTTCGAGAACCCGCGCTTTCGCGGCGCGCAAACCGGCGGCGCGGCGAGCCCGGACTTTGCGACGTCGATCGTGTGGATGGGCGACATCGCCACGACCCTGCCCGATGGCCGCATGGTCGTCGATATTTCCGGCTTCCTGACCACCGACACGATCGGCATCGTCGATTCGCTCGATCAAAGCACGGATACCTTCGGCGTCGGCGGTGGCCAGGGCGCCGGCAAGGGTTTCGCGCTCGACGCGAAGTTGAGTGCCGCCGATCCGGCATCGGTGAAATTGTTTCCGGACAATCTCGAAATCGATGCGGTGCAGACCTACACCTCGAAGACGCCGGGCGCAGAAGTCGCGAACATCGCACCTGCGCCGCAACAGGTCAGCTTCACCGTGCACCACAGCTTGGTTGCGCTGCCACCGCCCGGCTTCGAGCCGCGCCGTTTCGACCCGCGCGTCGGCGGATTTTCCACGCAGGCCGTGGATTTCGGCGAGCCGCTAGGGCAGGACGTTGTGCGCGATTTCGCGAATCGTTTTCGCCTGGGAAAGACCGATCCCGCCGCGCCGCGCTCGCGCGTGCGCAAGCCGATCGTGTACTACGTCGACTGGCGCGCGCCCGAACCGATCCGCAGCGCGCTGATCGAGGGCATCGGCTGGTGGAAGCAGGCCTTCGATGCGGCCGGCTACATCGACGCGTTCGACGTCAAAGTGTTGCCGAAGGACATCGACCCGATGGACGCGCGCTACAACGTCGTCAACTGGGTTGATCGCGCCACGCGCGGCTGGTCGTATGGCCAGGAGATCGTCGATCCACGTAGCGGCGAAGTCGTCAAGGGCATGGTCGTGATCGGGTCCTTGCGCGCGCGCCAGGACATCCAGATATTCGAAGGCTTGGTCGGCGCCGACAAGCTCGGCACGGGCGGCGCGGATGATCCGGTGCAGGCCGCGCTCGCGCGCATTCGCCAGCTCGGCGCACACGAGGTCGGGCACACGCTCGGCTTCGCGCACAACTTCGCGGCGAGCACGCAGGATCGCGCATCGGTGATGGATTACCCGCCCCCGCGCATTGGACTGGTCGACGGCAGACTCGACCTGGGCGATGCGTATGGCAAGGGCGTCGGCGCGTGGGACATGGCGACCGTCTCGTGGCTTTACGGCGAGCCACCGCCAGGACAGGATGCGGACGCCGCCGCCAATGCGCAAGCCACGAAGATCATGGCATCCGGCCTGCGCTATGTGCAGGACCCCGATGCGCGCGCGGACGACACCGCGCAGCCGTGGGCATCGCTGTGGGACGACGGCGTCGATCCGACCGCAGAACTCGATCGCCTGATGAAAATCCGCCGCGTCGCGATCGCTCGGTTCGGTCTGAACGCGCTCGCCGCAGGCGAACCGGTCGCGAACCTGCGCCGGCGCTTCGTGCCGGTGTGGCTGCTGCATCGCTATCAGATGGTTGCCGCGGCAAAAGTGATCGGCGGTGTGTACACGCAATACGCGGTCAACGGCAGCGGCCACGAGGCAGCCGAACCCGCAGCGCCTGCCGCGCAGCGCGCAGCGCTCGATGCCGTGCTGGCAACGCTTGCGCCGGATGTCTTGCGCGTGCCGCCACGGCTGGTGCCGCTGCTGTCTGCCGCGCGCAACGGCAGCGACAATCGTCAATACAGCATCGAGTTGTTCACCGATTCCGCCGGCACGCCGTTCGATCCGCTGGTCGCGGCCGACAGCGCCGCCGAGTTGACGCTGGACACCTTGCTCGCCCCGACCCGGCTCGCGCGCCTGCAGGCCCAGCATGCCGGCGACGCGAATGCACTTGGCGTGGATGAAGTATTGGATCGCCTGCTGGCCGCGACGCTGCCGGACAAGACCGACGCGCTCGCGCGCCGCGTCGCCTGGCGCACGCTGCTGACGATGGCGCAGACCGCGCACAATCCGAAAACCGCGCCGGGCGTTGCCGCGATACTGGATCAACGCCTGCACGACATCGCGCTCGCGCTCGGCAAGCGCAACGGCGATGCGGCGGATCGCGCCTGGGGCGCGAGCCTGTCGCGCCAGTTGCTCGATCCGCGCGAACTCGAAAAACTCATCGCCAGTCACGCACGTCGCGTCGAGATTCCACCCGGCGCGCCGATTGGCGAAGCGGCCGATTGGCTCGCCCTACCCGGCGATCGTTGATGTCTAGGCCGAGCTGCGCATCAGGCTAACCGGCATCATCGATCACGGCTTGGCAATTCGTGTCCCACGCGGACGGTAAGGCTCTGCGCGGCTGTGCCGACCGGCCCGTGCGCGTCGCTGAGTACGGAAAAAGTTTCGCCCAGTCCCGTCGGCCCGAAATTGACGCGCGTATCGAAACCGACCCATCCGGCCATGGGCTGGCGGATGAAGTGCACGGTCAGATCGACATTGGCATAGAACACGCGGTCGGGGCTTTCGCGCACGGCCAATCCGTTCGCGGTATCGATCAGTTTCAGGAATCCGGCGACCGGCGAATCGGGTTCCCCATCCACGAGTGGCAGGCGCGTGCGAATCCAGCTGCGCCCCCTGCCCGGCCGTGTGCCGGCATCCCGCCGCACCTCCAGTGATTTGACGTAACCGCCATTCCAGAGCGAGGACATCGCGAATGCGGGCAGCGCATCGGGCGCCGGCAACGGCATCCATTCGTTGCCCTGCACGCTGGCCGTGTCGGTGGCGGCCAGGCGCCAGATGCGCGCGCGAATGCTGGTGCGCTCGCCATGCCGCATGCTGGCTTCGATCAGTTCGATGGAACGGCCGGGTCGCAGCATGTGCACGTCGATAGTGAACTCGCCCGATTCGATGACGCCCAGCACGTCGAATGATGCGCGCGACACCAGTTTGTCACTCGGCAGGCGACGCTCCACTTCCGCCAAAACCAGACCGGACGCCGGGGCCAGGTGCTGTTCACCGGGTTGCCACGCCCCCTGCGCATGCAGGGTCGAGAGGAAACGCGATGCGCCGCGGCGCACGAAATACGCGTCGGGATACGCTTCGTCCGCGTGTCCGAGATGAAGATTCCTGGCGGCTGGCATGCGATCAATCATGCGGCCGCCGCACATATTTTGCCAATCCCCACTCGCGCGCCTGACGCATGTCAATGCGGATGATCGAATGCCGTGGCAGATTGGCTCCTTCCGCTGCGGAGAAGTCCCATGACTACGTCTTCGTCAAGACCCGCCGTTGCCACGTCCCATCGCCAGGCGACGCGTGACGCCACTTCACCCGAACCGCAATGGCACGAAAAATTGCGCGACGGCACTCGCGTGCTGATCCGTCCGATCCATGCGTCGGATGTCGAACTGGAGCGACGCTTCATCGAGGCGCTTTCGCCCGAGTCGCGGCGGCTGCGCTTTCTCGGTCAGGTCGGAACGCCGAGTCCGGCCCTGCTCGCGCAACTGACGAATCCGGATCCCCGGCTCGATGCCGCGTTCGTCGCCTTGATCGCCGAGGGCGCCAGCAAGCGCGAGATCGGCGTCGCGCGTTTCAGCGCGCAGCCCGATGGCCGTCGCTGCGAATGCGCGGTGACGGTGAGCGAAGACTGGCGCAATCGCGGACTCGCCACCGTGCTGATGCAGCACCTGATCGAGGTCGCGCGCGGACGCGGCATCCAGACCATGTATTCGGTGGATGCGGCGGAAAATCCCGCCATGCGCGATCTTGCCGCCCACCTGGGCTTCGCTCGCCGCCGCGATCCGGAGAATGCGGCACAGGTGCTGCATACCCTGGACCTTACGACCGCCACCGTGTGAGGACGCCATGAAAGTCAGCGATGTGATGACCATCGACCCGGTCGCCGTGCGTGCCGAAACCAGCGTGGCCGCGGCGATGCGGCTGATGCTGGAGCGCCGCGTCAGTGGCCTGCCTGTAACCGATGCCCATGGCAAGCTCGCCGGCATCGTCAGCGAAGGCGACTTCCTGCGCCGTGGCGAACTCGGCACCGAAAAACGCCGCCCGCGCTGGATCGAATTGCTGACCAGTCCCGGCCGGCTCGCCGACGAATACACCGGTGCGCATGCGCTGAGCGTGGGTGAGATCATGACCACGGATTTGCACACCGCGACGCCGGGCATGGCGCTGGCCGACGCGGTGCAGATGATGGAGAAGCACCACATCAAGCGCCTGCCGGTGATCAAGGGCGATCGTCTTGTCGGCATCGTCAGCCGCGCCGACCTGATGCGTGCGTTCCTGGCAGGAGCATCGCAAGCAGCGAACGCGCCCGTTTCCGACGCCGCATTGCGCGATCGCATCGCCGCCGAAATCGATCGCCAGGCCTGGGGGCCGAGCGCGCTCGTGCATGTGAGCGTCGACGGCGGCGTGGCGACCATGAACGGCGTGCTGGTCGACGACCGCGTGCGCGATGCACTGCGCGTACTCGCGGAAAACATCGTCGGCGCCGGCCGGGTACGCGACCGACTGTCCACGATCGAGCCGATGACGGGTGCGATCGTGCGCTCGGGAAACGACGCCTAGAGCAGCCGCGCCGCGGCGCGCGCGGCGATCCATTCCTCGTTGGTCGGCTCGACCGCCACCAGCACCTTGCTCGCCGCACTGGAAATCACCGGCGCGTTCGCCGCATTCGCAACGGCGTCGAGTTCGACGCCGAGGAAGCGCAGGCCGGCGCAGACCCGTTCGCGGATTGGCGCGCTGTGTTCACCGATGCCGGCGCTGAAAACCAGCATGTCCAGGCCGCCGAGCACCGCCACGAGCGCGCCGGTTTCGCGCACGATGCGATGCACGTACAGCGCCAGCGCCTCGGCGGCCGGGGCCTCGTGCTCGCGCGCGATCAGCTCGCGCGAATCGGACGAAATGCCGGATACGCCAAGCAGGCCGGAGTCGTGATAGAGCAGGTGCCCGACCTCATCGAGCGACAATTTCCGGATCTGCATCAGATGAATCAGCACGCCCGGATCCAGCGCACCGCAACGTGTGTTCATCATCACGCCGTCGAGCGCGGAAAAGCCCATCGTGGTGGCGACGCTTTGCAGGTTGCGCATCGCGCACAGGCTGGCGCCGCTGCCCAGGTGCGCGCACAGCGTTCGCCCACGCGCGCGTTCACCGTAACGCTCGCCGAGTGCGCAAGCCAGAAATTCATACGACAGTCCGTGAAACCCGTAGCGCTGCAAGCCGTGTTCGCGCAGCGCGCGCGGTAGCGGCAGCAGCCGTTCCACAGCGGGCATGCTGCGGTGGAAGCCGGTATCGAAGCAGGCGATCTGCGCCAACTCGGGCTGCGTGGCGAGCACTTCGGCGATCGCCTCGAGCGCGAACGGCTGGTGCAATGGCGCCAGCGGAATGTAGCTGCGCAGGTCGGCAAGCACATGCGCATCCACGCGCACCGGATCGAAGT
>JAFEFD010000585.1 GCA_018240765.1 Pseudomonadota bacterium
CAAGCCTCGCTCCGTCATTGGGAGCGCGCTTGCATTGAGGTGGCGACCCCGGCCCGATTCGAACGGGCGACCTCGCCCTTAGGAGGGGCGCGCTCTATCCAGCTGAGCTACGGGGTCACTGCGTCTCTTGATTTTCGCATGGATCGGCCTAAGGTGTGCGCCTTGCGCGAGCGCGCAATCGCATTCCCACAACAAGGATTATCCATGCAAGTCTCGATATACGAAACCCTCGTCCCGGTCGCCACCCGCATGCTCGGCAACCTGTCCGCGATCCTCGACAAGGGCGCGGCGTTTGCCGAGGCAAAAAAGATCGACCAGACCGTGTTGACCGGAGCGCGGCTGGCGCCGGACATGTTTGCGCTCACGCGCCAGGTGCAGATCGCCTGCGACATGATCAAGGGCGCTGCCGCGCGCCTGGGCGGAGTGGATGTGCCGTCGCACGAAGATAACGAGACCACGTTTGCGGAGCTGAAGGCGCGCGTGGCCAAGGTGCGCGATTTCATCAATGGCATTCCGGCAGCGAACTTCGCCGGCAGCGAGAGCAAGGCCATCACCTTGAAGATGCGTCATGGCGACAAGCATTTCGACAAGGGGCTGGATTACCTGCGCTATTACGCGATGCCGAACTTCTACTTCCACGTCACCACGACGTACAACATCCTGCGTCACAATGGCGTGGAGTTGGGCAAGGCCGATTTCATCGGAGCCTGATCAAATAAATGGCGCGTCACTCTTGAAATACCTCTGAGGGCCGTCGCGAGCGATGAGAATTTGCGGGCCGCCGGAGCGCAGGAACCGGAGTTTACCTGTGTGTAAATGAGGATTCCGAGCACTGCCGGTACGCAAATTATCGAGCGCAGCAGGTCAATCAGAGGTATTTCTGCATCCACCCCACCCAGCGCCGGTACACATCCACCGTCTGCACGATGTCACTCGGAAAATGCGAATCGGCGGGGTAGGCGTAAAACTGCACGTCGACGCCGTTGTCGCGCAGGGCGTGGTACCACTCATAGCTGTTGACCAGCGGCACGTTGTTGTCGCCCACGTCGCCCATGATCAGGGTCGGCGTCTTCACGTTCGCAGCATATTTAATCGGCGATTGATCACGCCAGATCTCGCGGTATCTTTCCGTCCATGGCGAACCGCCAAAGAAATACACGTCGCCGATCTGGTAGTACGAGATCGTGTAGTCCATCACCCAGTCGGTGAGCGCGGCGCCTGAAACGGCCGCCTTCCAGATGTCGTAATGGCTGGTGAGCCAGGTCGTCATGTAGCCGCCGTAGGACCAGCCGGAAACGCCAATGCGATTCGCATCGACGAAGCCGAGCTTCTTGACCGCTTCCACGCCCGCCATTACGTCCTTGCCCGGGCCTTCGCCGGTATCGCGGAAGATCGCGTGCTGGTAGGCATCGCCAAGGTTCGTGCTGCCGCGATAGTTCGGCTGGAACACGACGAAACCTGGTGCGGCCAGCAGTTGCGTCAGTGGCGAGAAACGCACGGTCGATCCCGCTTCCGGGCCGCCGTGAATTTGCAATACGAGCGGATATTTTTTGGACTTGTCGAAACCAGGTGGAAAGGTGAGTACGCCGTCGGCGGTGAAACCACCATCGGTCTGCCAGGTGATCGACTCACTGCGGCCGAGATCGAGCTTGGCCGCAAACGCGTTCACATCGGTCAGTCGCCGCGGCTTGGCGCGCGTCGAATCCATCATGTACAACTCGGCCGGCTGCATGGAGGTCGCGCCAACAAAGGCGATGGCGCCGTGCGTCGAAACACTCAACGCGGATGAAACCTGCACGTCGCCGAGTTCGAGCAGTTTCGCCTTGCCATCGACGGGTTGTTCCCAGATCACGGAGTTCGTGCCGAGTTCGCCGATCGTGAGCAAGGCCTTGCCGCCCTTCATCCATGCGTAGCCGTTGAAGTTGCGCGCCAATGCGGCGGTGACGTCATTGGTCTTTCCATCCGCGTTCACGTAGATCGCGTTGCCGTTGTTCTGATCGCCGTTGCGCGGACGCTGGAAGGCATACCGGTCGCTGTCCGGTGCGTAGGAGAAAGCGGTTGCGCCTTGCGCATCGACCAGCGTTTGCGGGTCGCCGCCATCGACACTCACAGAGGCGATCACGCTGCGGAACGACGGACCCCAATAAGATGACGGATATTTTGTGAAGACAATACGCTTGCCATCGCGGCTGAACACGAGCGCGGATGGGTCATCCTGATCGTTCTTGAGACTGAAAGCGCCCTTGGTGAGTTGCTTCGCGTCGCCGCCCTTGGCCGACACGATCCATGCGTGCGTGGATGCCAGCGCTTCGCGCAGTAAAAAGTGACCATCGGTGACCTGGAACGACTTGTTGTGTTCCTTGATTGCCTTTTCGTTGACTGGCGGATCTTCGCTCAAGTAGGCGATGCGCGTGCCGTCCGGGCTCCAGGTGAATTCGTCCACACCCTGCTTCGCAGTAGTTATGCGCATGGCATCGCCGCCGTTCATCGGCATTACGAAAATTTGCGGCTTGTCGCCGTCGTGTTCCTTGGCGTCTTCGTCCTTGGATGAATCGCCTTTTGGCAAGGCGGCTTTTGCGATGAACGCGATGCGCGATCCATCCGGCGACCAGCGCGGCATTGATACGCCATCGCGTTCAAACGTGAGCGCGCGCAAAGCGCCGGTTTTCACATCGACGAGATCGAGTTCGTGTTTGGTCTTGTCGGTCTTCCAGTCCGGCGTTGCACGCACCACGACGATGTTCTTGCCGTCGGGCGAGATCTGCGGGTCGCTCAAGGATACGAGTTTGGCCACATCGTCGAACGAAAACGGTGCGGCATTTGCGCTGGAGCCAATCCACATCAGCGCGGCACAGACGAACATGATTGCCGGTTTCATGCGTTTGCCTTTTTCTTCGCCAGCATCAGCCAGGTATCTACCACGGTATCCGGATTGAGCGATACCGATTCGATGCCTTGCTCCATCAGCCATTGCGCCAGATCCGGATGATCGCTAGGGCCCTGTCCGCAGATGCCGACGTATTTGCCCTTCTTCTTCGCGGTCTGGATCGCCATGGCCAGCAGTTTCTTCACTGCCGGATTGCGTTCGTCGAACAGGCCGGCGACGATACCGGAATCGCGGTCAAGGCCTAGCGTGAGCTGGGTCAGGTCGTTCGAGCCGATCGAGAAACCGTCGAAGATGTCGAGGAATTCGTCGGCCAGCAACGCATTCGACGGCACCTCGCACATCATGATGATCTTCAGGCCATGCTCGCCCTGCTTGAGTCCGAACTGCGCGAGCGTATCGATGACGCGACGGCCTTCGTCGAGCGTGCGCACGAACGGGATCATCACCCAGGCGTTTGCCAGGCCCATTTCCTCGCGCACTTTCTTCATTGCCCGGCATTCGAGTTCGAACGCATCCTTGAAACTCGGATCGACATACCGCGACGCGCCGCGGAAGCCAAGCATCGGGTTTTCCTCATGCGGCTCGTATCTGGCGCCGCCGATCAGGTTCGCGTATTCATTGGTCTTGAAATCCGACAGGCGCACGATCACCGGGTTCGGCGCGAACGCGGCGGTGATCGTGGCGATGCCCTCGGCGAGGCGGTTGACGTAAAACTCGACCGGATTCTCGTCGCCGATGCGCTCCCTTATCTTGTGTTTCGTCTCGTCATCCTGCTTGTCGAATTCGAGCAAGGCCTTCGGATGCAGGCCGATATGGCTGGCGATGATCATCTCCAGGCGGGCCAGGCCCACGCCCGCGTTCGGCAGCATGGCGAAGTCGAACGCGCGTTCGGGGTTAGCGACATTCATCATGATTTTAAGCGGGGCAGGTGGCATCTTGCCGAGATCCGCCGTGACCTTCTCGAATTCGAGCTTGCCGTCATAAATGAAACCGGTGTCGCCTTCGGCGCAGGACACGGTGACCTGCGCGCCGTCGGGAATTTTCGATAGTGCATCGCCGGTGCCGACAACGGCCGGCACGCCCAATTCGCGCGCGATGATCGCGGCGTGACAGGTGCGGCCGCCGCGATTGGTGACGATGGCCGCGGCGCGCTTCATCACCGGTTCCCAATCCGGGTCGGTCATGTCGGCGATGAGCACGTCGCCCGCCTGCACGCGATTCATGTCGCGGATGCTACGGATCACGCGCGCGGTGCCGGCACCGATCTTCTGGCCGATCGCGCGGCCTTCGCAAAGCACGTTGCCCCTTTGCTTGAGGTGGAAGCGTTCGACCTGCGTCGCGCGCGTGCGCGACTTCACGGTCTCCGGTCGCGCCTGCAGGATGTAAATCTTGCCGGTGTTGCCATCCTTGCCCCATTCGATATCCATCGGTCGGCCGTAATGCTGTTCGATCACCAGCGCCTGCTTGGCCAGCTCGTGTACGTCGGCATCGCTGATGCAGAACTTCGCGCGTTCAGCGGCAGGCACTTCCTCGATGCGCACGCGCTCGCCGGGTTTGCTCGAATACACCATGCGCTGCTGCTTGGCGCCGAGTTGACGGCGCAGGATCGCCGGTTTGCCGAGTTTCAGCGTCGGCTTGTAGACATAGAACTCGTCCGGATTGACCGCGCCTTGCACGACCATCTCGCCGAGGCCATAACTCGCGGTCACGAACACCGCGTCGCGGAAACCGGATTCGGTGTCGAGCGTGAACAGCACGCCCGAAGCGCCGATGTCCGAGCGCACCATGAGCTGCACGCCGGCGGACAGGAACACGTCCTCATGCTTGAAGCCGTGGTGCACGCGATAAGCGATGGCGCGATCGTTGTAGAGCGAAGCGAAAACTTCCTTGACCTTGTGGATCACGTCGTCCGCGCCGCTGACGTTCAGGAATGTTTCCTGCTGGCCGGCGAAGGAAGCGTCGGGCAAGTCTTCCGCGGTCGCGGAAGAGCGCACTGCCACGGCGATATCGTTGGCGCCTGCTTTCTGGCACAACTTCGCGTAAGAATCGCGCACGGCTGTATCGAAAGCCGGAATCAACGGTGTGTCGATCACCCACTGGCGGATTTCCCTGCCGGCCTTTGTCAACGCATCAACGTCATCGACATTCAACGCGCCGAGTCGATCCTGGATGCGCCTGGCCAAGCCGCTTTGAGCGATGAACTGCTTGAAGGCGTCGGCCGTGGTCGCGAACCCGCCCGGCACCGACACGCCGAGTTTGGCCAGATTGCCGATCATCTCGCCGAGCGATGAGTTCTTGCCGCCGACCTTGCCGAGGTCGGACAGGCGCAGTTCGTCGAGCCAAAGGATAAGTTCGCTCAAGGGTAGAAGCTCCTGCAAAGTGCCAATTTTCGGGCTTTGCGGGCGGCGAAACAAGCGCAATCGCTTACACTTGCCCCATGCACCGCCCCATCTTCTTCGTCTCCGACGGCACCGGCATCACCGCCGAGACCATCGGCCATTCGGTATTGACCCAGTTCGAAGGCATCGAATACGACACCGTGCGCATCCCGTTCGTCGACGACGAGGAGAAGGCGCACGGCGCGGCCGCGCGCATCCGCAATGTTTACGCAACGAGTGGCGTACGGCCGGTAGTGGTCAACACCGTGGTCGATCCGGAACTGTCCGAGATCCTCGCCACCAGCGGCGCACTCATGCTGGACGTGTTCGCGCCGTTCATCGGGCCGCTCGAATCCGAACTCGGCACAAAACGCTCGCCGCGCGTGGGCAAGGCGCACGGCATGGCCGATTTCGCCGAGTACGAATCGCGCATCAATGCGACCAACTATGCGCTGACGCATGATGATGGCATCGACGTGAACTACGCCGACGCCGACGTCATCCTCGTCGGCGTGTCGCGCGTGGGCAAGACGCCCACCTGTCTGTACATGGCGCTGCATTACGGCGTGAAGGCCGCGAACTATCCGCTCACCGAAGACGACCTCGACAAGCTCGAGCTGCCCAAGCGCCTGGTGCCGTTCCGGCCGCGTCTGTACGGGTTGACCATCGACGCGCAGCGCCTCGCCCAGGTGCGCGAGGCGCGCAAACCCGGCAGCCGCTACGCGAAGATCGAACAGTGCAGGCGCGAACTGGAACTGGCCGACAAGTTATTCCGCCGCGAGAACATTCCCGTGCAGAACACCACGCACACCTCGATCGAGGAAATCGCGAGCAAGATCCTGGCGCAGCTCGGGATCGAGAAGCATATGTTCTAGTGCACCGCCGCCGCACCCGCATTCCCGAACGGCGGCTTGGCGAGCCAGATGATCGGAATCATCGCGAAGAACAGCACGGCGCACAGCAGGAACACGTCGTTGACGGCGAGCGTAAGCGCTTCGCGCGTGACCACGCCTTCGATCACGGACCAGGCTTTCGCCGCGCTCACGCCCATCGCCTGCAAGTGACCGACGTAGGATTGCGTGGCCGGGCTGGTGGCGTTGAGGTGTTCGGCGAGCACGGCGTGATGGTAGTCGCCACGGTGCTGCCAGATCGTCACCGTCACGGCGGTGGAAAAACTCGCGGCAATGGTGCGGAAGAAGTTCGCCAGGCCCGACGCGGACGCGATTTCCTCTGGTTTGAGTCCCGATACGATCACCTGGTTCAGTGGCACGAAGAAGCAGGCGATGCCGATGCCCATGAGGAAGCGCGGCACGATCAGCTGGCCGAAAGTGGCATCGCTCGGGAAGCTCGCGAACCAGATCGAGGTCCAGCCGAACATGATGAAAGCGAACGTGGTCACGGCGCGCAGTTCGAGTTTCTGGATGTTCTTGCCGATGATCGGCGAGATCAGGAAGGCGAGGATGCCGACCGGCGCGGTGGCGAGTCCCGCCCAGGTCGCGGTGTAGCCGAGGTCGATTTGCAACCACAGCGGAAACACCACGTTGATGCCGAAGAACGCGACCATGCCGAGCGACAACGCGGTGACGCCAATTGTAAAGTTGCGCTTGGCGAACAGGTGCAATTCCACGATCGGGTGCTTGTCGGTCAGCTCCCAGGCGACGAAGAACACCAGCGCGACGAGGGCGGTGATGCCGAGCACGAGGATCATCGGCGAAGCGAACCAGTCCTTGTCGTTGCCGTTGTCGAGCATGAACTGCAGGCAGCCAACGCCGAGCACCAGCAGGACAAGGCCGACCATGTCGATCGGCGTGCGCACGATTTTGGATTCGCGATTGCGCAGCAGGCTCCAGGTGACGACGGCGGCGAGCAGGCCGACCGGCACGTTGATGTAGAAGATCCACGGCCAGGAATAGTTGTCGGTGATCCAGCCGCCCAGGATCGGCCCGAAGATCGGCGCGATCACGACGGTCATTGCCCACACCGCCAGCGCGATGCCTTTTTTTGCGTCCGGATAGTTGTTGAGCAGCAGCGCCATCGACAACGCCACCATCGGGCCGGAACCGGCGCCCTGCAGCAGGCGCGCGACGACGAGCATCGGCATGCTGGTGGCAAGGCCGCACAGCATCGACATCGCCACGAACAGCAGCACCGAGATGCAGAACGTGCGCGCCTCGCCGAACTGCTTCGCAATCCAGCCGGTCAGCGGCTGCATCACCGCGCTCGCCAGTGAATACGAGCTTATCGCCCACGTGCCTTCCTGCGCGCTCACCCCGAGACTGCCGGCGATGTGCGGAACCGAGACATTGACAATGGTCAGGTCCAGCACCTCCATGAAGGTGCTGATCGCCACTGCCACGGTGAGTATCGCCAGTGGCGCGCCGCTCAGCGGCGGGGCGCGGCCGTTTTGCGCGGAGTCGCTCATTTCAGCGCGCGAGGTTGGCCTTGACGATGGCGTCGGCGGCCTTGTCCGCCGCGGCGAAGTCGGCGCTGTAGACCGAGGTCTGCGCCACCGCCTTCGATGCCGGCTGTTGCGCCAGCACGCTGCCGTTGCGATCGTGCGTATCCACGGTCACCTCGGTCGACAGGCCCACGCGCAGCGGATGCTTTTCCAGTTGCTTCGGGTCGATCGCAATGCGTACCGGCACCCGCTGCACCACCTTGATCCAGTTGCCGGAAGCGTTTTGCGCAGGCAGCAGCGCAAATGCGCCGCCGGTGCCGGCGGCCAGTCCCTCGACGTGGGCGTCGTAGGTCACGTCGCCGCCGTAGACGTCGGCATGCACGCGCGCTGTCTGGCCGATGCGGATGTGGGCGAGCTGGCTTTCCTTGAAATTCGCGTCCACCCACAGATCGTGCAACGGCACGATGGTGAGCAGCGGCGCGCCCGGTTGCACGCGGCTGCCGACCTGCACGCTGCGCTGCGCGACATAGCCGGAAATCGGGGCGACTATTGCGTTGCGGTGATCGTTCACCCATGCCTCGCGATATGCGGCGCGCGCCTGCTGTACCAGGGCGTTGTCGGCGACGGTGGTGCCATCGACGAGTGCGTGCGCGGCCGCGGACTGGCGCGTCGCGGCATCGAGCGCGGCCTGCGCGTCGGCGACGGCCTGGCGCGCATGCGCGACTTCTTCCGGCGCAACTGCATGTTCGGCGAGCAGCGGTTCGCGGCGCTTGAGATCAGCTTGCGCGCGCGCGAGATTTTCGCGCTGCGCGGCGATGACGGCGTCGTATTGGCCGGCCATCTGCGTCTGCTGGCGCACCTGGCGCACGGCCTGCGCGAGCGCGCTTTGCGCCTTGGCCAGCGCAAGATCGGAATCGGTGGGGTCGAGCTTGACCAGCACCTGCCCGGCGTCGACACGCTGGGTGTCGTCGGCGAGGATCGTCACCACCGTACCGGGAATCTGGGACGACACGATCACCTGGTTGCCGTTGACGTAGGCGTCGTCGGTAACTTCGCGCAACGAGAACACGAACCACCACAGCGCCAGCCACGCGATGCCGGCGATGACGAACACGGCGGCGATGACGAGCAGCAGGCGGCGGCGCTTGCCGTTGCCGTTTCCATTGCTTGCGATCGGGGAGTCGCTCATGGCGATAGAGCTCCGGAAGAAGATTTGGATGAAGTCGGATCGGCGTGGAAGCCGCCACCGAGCGCGCGGGTCAGGGCGATTTCCGCCGCCAGCGCGGTGCTGTGCAACTGGATTTGCGTGTCCTTGAGCGTGGCCAGGTTCGCGCCGGCGATGATGACCGGTCGCGCATCGATCAAGCCGCGATCCATGCGATTGCGCGCGGTGTCGAACAATTTTTCCGCGGCGTCGAGCTGGGCCGACTGCGCCTGTGCGCGATCGAGCGCCTGGCGCAGGCTCAAGGCCTGCGTGGAAGCGTCGCGCGCGGCGTCGTTCACGGCGTTGCGATAGTCGGCCACGGCTGCGGCAAGCGCAGCCTGCGACACGCCGAAGCGTGCGCGCAAACGCCCGCCTTCGAAGATCGGCAGATGCAGTGCCGGGCCGGCGGCGAATACCGCCGATCCGGGCGAGAGCATCTTGCCCAGGTCGATGGACGACAGACCGGCCATCGCGGCAAGGCTGATGTCGGGATAGAACGCGGCGCGCGCGACGTCGGTGTCTTTCAACGCGGCTTCGACACGCCAGCGGCTGGCGGCGACGTCGGGGCGGCGCGCGATCAGGTCGAGTCCGGCGTTCGCGGGAAGTCCGGACGTGGCGGCGGGCAAGGGCACGATCTTGAGGTCGCCGAGTTGCTCGGGCGCAACGCCGATCAAGGCAGCGAGTGCGGCATGGCGGATTGCCACCGCGCCTTCGAGTCCGACGACCTGTTCGTGCGTGGCGGCGACGAGAATGTCGGCCTGGTGCAGGTTGTCGGGCGAATCGATGTCCTGTCTCACGCGCGCGGCGGCGATGCGCTGGCCCTTTTTCGCGTTTTCGGCGAGGAAGCGCGCGATGTCGAGGCGTGCCTGGTCAGCCTGCCAGCCGAAATACGCGTCGGCCACGGCGGCGGCGAGCATGGACGCGGCCGCATCGCGTTCCGCGGCAGCGGCGCGGGTGCGATCGACGGCGGCTGAAATCGCCGCGCCGTGTGCACCCCAGAAATCGAAGTCGTAATTGAACGACCCACCCAGGTCGCCCTGGCCGTACCAGTTGAAGCCGAGAAACTTGCTCGGGATGATTCCGTTTTCGCTCAGGCGATCACGTTGCAGCTGTGCGCTACCGTTGACGCTGGCGCCGCTGTCGGCGCGGGCGACGTCGACGCTGCGCGTGGCGAGGTCGAAGCGAGTGCGCGCCACGGCCAGTGTCGGTGCGGATTGCAGAGCGCGCGCTTCCAGATCATTCAGCTGTTCGTCGTGGTAGCGCTGCCACCACGTCGCATCCGGCCACGCGGCGTCTGCGCTCGCCGGCACGCCGGCCAGCGGCGCGGCGGTGGACATGTCCGGGTGCGCCAGACGCGGGGGTATCGCGCAGCCGGCGAGCAACGCCAGGGCCGCGGTCAGTGGCCAAACGGAAAAGCGATTCATGCGGGTTGCCCCTTGGCGTCAATCGAGGTGGCGAGCTTTTTGAGCAGGCGTTCCAGATCGAGTTTTTCCTTCGCGCTCAACGCGCGCATGCCCAGGTCCAGTCCCGACCACATCTTCGGCAGCAGGCGCTCGATCAGGTTCGATCCCTTGCGCGTGATTTCCAGCACGACGCGACGGCGATCCGACGTCCCCGCGCGGCGCCGCAACAGGCCCTTGCGCGCGAGTTCGTCGCAGATGCGCGTCATGTTGGCGCGGGTTTCGCCAGCCGCCTCGCTGAGCTGCGAGGCGAACGCGCCAGCCGCCGCGCTGGCGTAGAGCATCATCAGCGTGCGAAAGCCGACTTCGTTGAGGCCGGACGGCCGCACCATGCGATTCAGGTGCACGCTGAATTGCGTCGACAGATGCTTGATCAGGCGCACCAGCACGATGTCGCGCGTCGGCGCGCCGCGAAGACGCGCGGCAACACGGCCGATGCTGGATTCGATCACGGCGAAACTGGGGCAGGCGGGTAGGTGGGTC
>JAFEFD010000586.1 GCA_018240765.1 Pseudomonadota bacterium
ACGTTCCCGTGGTCGATCAAACTCCTGGTCGAGGAATACGACCAGCATCTGGAAGGCAAGAAGCGCCTGTCCGAAGTGCTGACCGGTTTCGCCGATGTCGAAGTGCCGGGCTTGGACGACACCATACTCGAAGCCGAGCCGGTCGCGGCCGAAGACGAAGAAGACGAAAAAGACGAGAAAGGGAACGGCGAAGCCGAGGAAGCCGGCCCCGGCGAAACCGGCCCGGATCCGGCCGAAGTGACGCGGCGCATGGAAGAGTTGCGCGGCTTGTACGTCAAGTTCGAAAAGGCGGCCGGCAAATACGGCAGTGCCGACAAGAAAACGCAGAAGGCGCGCGACACGATGGCCGAGGCGTTTCTCAAGCTCAAACTGCCGGCGATCATGATCGATGCCTTCGTGCGCAAGCTGCGCGAAGTGGTGGCCACGATCCGCGGCCACGAGCGCGTGATCATGGATGTCTGCGTCAGGCAAGCCAAGATGCCGCGCAAGGATTTCCTCAAGGCTTTCACTGCCTACGAGGTCAACCTGAAATTCGCCGACGAGGTGATCCGCAAGAAGCAGAAGTGGGCATCGTCGATTCGCTCGCACAAGGCCGACATCGTCAGCGAGCAGGAAAAACTCATCGCGCTGGAGAAGACCTTGTTCCTGTCGCTTACCGACATCAAGGAAATCAACCGCGCGATGTCGATCGGCGAGGCCAAGGCGCGGCGCGCGAAAAAGGAGATGGTCGAGGCGAACCTGCGCCTGGTGATCTCGATTGCGAAAAAGTATACCAATCGCGGCCTGCAGTTCCTGGACCTGATCCAGGAAGGCAACATCGGCCTGATGAAGGCGGTCGACAAGTTCGAATATCGCCGCGGCTACAAGTTTTCCACGTATGCGACATGGTGGATCCGCCAGGCGATCACGCGCTCGATCGCCGACCAGGCGCGCACGATCCGCATTCCGGTGCACATGATCGAGACGATCAACAAGCTCAACCGCATCTCGCGTGCGATGCTGCAGGAAATGGGCCGCGAGCCGACGCCGGAAGAGCTCGCCGAAAAGATGGAGATGCCCGAGGACAAGATCCGCAAGGTGCTCAAGATCGCCAAGGAACCGATCTCGATGGAAACCCCGATCGGCGACGACGAGGATTCGCACCTGGGCGATTTCATCGAAGACCAGAACGTCGAATCGCCGGTGGAAGCGGCGACCGGTACGGGCTTGACCGAAACCGTGCGCGACGTGCTCGCCGGCCTGACCCCGCGCGAGGCGAAAGTGCTGCGCATGCGCTTTGGCATCGACATGAACACCGACCACACCCTGGAAGAAGTCGGCAAGCAGTTCGACGTCACCCGCGAACGCATCCGCCAGATCGAGGCCAAGGCGCTGCGCAAGCTGCGCCATCCGTCGCGCAGCGAGCAGTTGCGGTCGTTTCTGGATTTGGAATAAGTGCCATCGAGTAATCAAAAGCCCCGCCCATGCGGGGCTTTTGTTAGGATGTGTTCGCTAGAACAACGGGCCCATAGCTCAACGGTTAGAGCAGAGGACTCATCGAAAGGTGCCGCCACGCGGAAACGCGTGGACGGGATCGGGATGAATTCAGGGAAACCTTCACGGCGTCAGCCGTTGGCAACCCTGAGCCAAGCCGGTGGTACACCGCCGGACGGTGCAGAGACTACCTGAGGGCTACAGTGCCCTTGATGACAGGCAAGAGCGTCCCGCGCCCCAGCAACGCAAGTTGCGGGTGAAGAGATAGTCCACGCCGCTCGGAAACGAGCGGGTCAACGTGAATCCTTTGGTTCCAGGTTCGAATCCTGGTGGGCCCACATCCCCAAAAAAGAAGCGGCCGCTCCTGGGGAAAGAGCGGCCGCTGGGGATGCTGCCCGTCTGCTGGGGGACAGAGGGAAAGGCAGCACGGCCAATCTACTCCGGAATTGTTAATTTCAGCCTAAATCCGCCAGGGACTGGCTCGATTGCGTGATTTGGAGCTCGAATCGGCGGTTCGAGCCCGCGTCTCCGCTTTCGTTCAGTTTCCAGCCCCAGCGCTCGCACACGCGCCGGATCATGCCCAGGCCGAGGATGCGGTCGGCGCGGTCGTCCGCGCCGCGCGCGCGCGGAACCGGTGTCTGGGCTTGATCGGCGTGCCGCAGTGCGATGCGCACGCGGTGTGGCGTCACCTCGACGTCGAGCTCGCCGCCATCGGCGAACTCGGTGGCGGCGCGCAACAAGTTGCTGAATACGACACCGAGCACGCGTGTCGGCGCGGGCACGGTAATGCCGGCGACACCGGTATGCCGCACGTGCAGGTTTTTCTCACGCAGCATGTCGGCGCGCTCGCCGAGCAGGCCGACGATGACCTTGTCGAGGTCGGGCGTGTTGCCCGCAAACGTCTCGTCCTCATCGCTGCGCGCAAGCACGAGCAATGCATCGAGCAGGTCGCGCAGTTCGTCGCTGCCGCGCTGCATGCGTTTCAGGCGCGCCTCCTCGGCAGGACTGGCATCTGCATCGAGCATCACTTCGATCGCGCCACGAATCACTGCCAACGGGGTGCGCAGTTCGTGGCTGGCGTCGGCCGTGAACGCGCGTTCGCGGCGTACATAGTCGTGCAGTTTTTCCTGATAGCGGTCGAACGCCTGCGCCAGCTTGCCGACTTCATCGGCGGCGAATCCCGGTGCCAGCGGTGTCGCGCCGTGGCGTGGCGGCTCGAGACCCTCGACCTGCCCGGCAAGGCGTCGAACCGGTTCGATCGCGCGCCCGGCCCATGCCCAGCCGAGCCAGGCCGATAGCGCCGTGCCGAGCAAGACCAGCGCGATCAGGTCGCGCGCAAGGTGGCGTTCGCGCGTGCTTTCCTCGGCAACGTCGAGCACGACGTACAACCGGTTTGCGCCAGCCTCGTAGACGGCGACGTGGACTTCACCTTGTTTCACGATGATTTCGTGCAGGCCAGGCGTGAGCGCGGCCATCTGTGGCGGCGGCGCCGTTCCGCCCGGGGTATTGGTGTAGACGTCGAAATGGCGCAACGGTGGATTCGGAAGCCGGCCATCGAGTGCGAAGCGATCGCGAAGTTGTTCGCCTTCCACGCGCAGCATTTCATCGACGAGGCGGTGCACATAGGCATCGGAAAAATGCAGCGCGACCATTGCCACGCAGGTGCTGACCACGAAGCCCAGGCCCGCGAACGTGAGCGCAACGCGTGCGCGCAGGCCCAGGCGCAGGCGTTGCGGCGCCTGTGACACGTCATGCATCGGGTGCATCCGTCAGGCGATAGCCGAAGCCGTGGACAGTATGCAAAAGGCGCGTGCCAAAAGGCCGGTCCAGTGCGCTGCGCAGTACCGACAGGTGCGTGTGCAAGGTCGCGATGTCGCCGCCGTTTTCGCCCCACAACGCGTCGGCGAGTTCGGCATGTCGCACCAGGTTCGGCGCGCGTCGCAACAGGGTTTCGAGCAAGGTGAATCCCGCATGGGTCAGCGCCAGGGGCTGGCCGCCGCGTTCGGCCACGCGCGTGTCCGGATCCAGGGTCAGGTCAGCCAGGCGCAGGGTCTGGCCTTGTTGCTGGCGTCCGCGCCGGTACAGAGCGCGGATGCGCGCTTCGACTTCCTTCATGGCGAATGGCTTGACCACGTAGTCGTCCGCGCCTTCGGCGAAGCCGACGAGCTTGTCGTTGAGCGTGTCGCGCGCGGTGAGCATCAACACCGGCGTGTCGCGTTTCGCGGCGCGCAGCGCCCGGCACAGGTCCAGGCCGTCGAGCTTGGGCAGGCCCAGGTCAAGCACGATCACGTCGTAGTCGCCATCCAGTGCCATGCGCAAGCCCGACGCACCATCGACGGTGTGGTCCATCACGAAGCCGCGATGTTCCAGGTAATCCCAGATGTTCGCGGCGATATCGCGCTGGTCCTCGATCAGCAGGATGCGCATGGTCATGCACCGTCTCGCAACGCCGCGCGATACAGCTCGTGGAAATGCCACACGCCGCTTTCGCGTTTCGGATTCAGGCGGCCGGCCGTGTACGAACCGGATGCCAGCCGATGTTGCACCCGTTCGCAGATCCCGATGTCCTCGTGCTGGACTTCATCGCTGAACGCTTCATCCTGAGCGCGATGGACGGCATCGTTGCGCTCGGCAGGGTAGAAGTAATCGAAATCGACGCGGCAGCGATCCGGCGCCAGCGGAATCACGCGATTGCTCTGCAGGCGGCCGGGCAGGATGTTGAGCATGATGTTCGGCCAGATGAAGTAGTACAACGCGTCGCCGTTCCCGTACAGCGCAGCGCTGCTTTCCAGCGGGCTGAATTGCAGCGAATGCCATCGCGACAGCGTCGTCGTATAGCTGCGGTAGTCGAGCATCCTGTTCAGCGCCGGATGGATGTGCGGCACGTGGTAGCCTTCCAGGTAATTGTCGACGTAGGCCTTCCAGTTGCAGCCGATTTCGTAACTGGTGCGGCGATCGAACACGTAGCTGGCCAGCGGATGCGCGCCAATGCGCGCGTCGATGCCATCCAGCACCTGCGTCAATGGCGGCGGGGATTCCAGCGCGGCAAAGACCAGGCCCTGCCATTGCGCAACGTGCGCCTGGGGCAGGCGGATCGCGGCAACATCGAAATCGCGCGCGCCATCCATTTCCGGCGCGCTGCGCAACTGGCCGTCGAGTCGATACGTCCAGCCGTGGTATTGGCAGCGCAACGCCTTCGCGCCGCGCCCGTCGCAGGTTGCCAGCGGCCCGGCGCGATGCCGGCAGACATTGTGCAGCGCGCGCAATTCGCCGTCGTCGCCGCGCACGATCACGAGCGGCACGCCGGCAATTTCGGTGGTTGCATGGTCGCCCGGTTCGCGCAACTGGGCGGCATGCGCGACCAGCTGCCAGTGGCGCGAAAAGATCGCCGCGCGTTCACGCAGTGCAAATTGCGGATCCGTATACAGCGGCGCCGGCAAGGCGAATGCGCTTTCCAGCGGCTGCGAATCGAACAGGCGGGTATCAGGCATGCGGGCGGTGTCTGGCTTCGAGATGCCAGTATCCACGCTTACGCCCTGTCCGAACAACAACCGGTGTAGTCGAGCAGGGCCTGCGGCGAACGCCTACTGTCCTTTCGGCGGCTGCCACAATTCGAGCTTGTTGCCTTCGGGATCGATGGCCCAGCCAAACTTGCCGAATTCGGACTCTTCGACCTTGTCCTCGACCTGCACACCTTCCGCGCGCAGCGCCGCCAGCAGGGCGTGCAGGTCTTCGACGCGGTAGTTGATCATGAACGACGCCGAACTCGGCGCGAAGTAATCGGTATCCGCCTTGAACGGGTTCCAGACCGTCGCGCCGG
>JAFEFD010000587.1 GCA_018240765.1 Pseudomonadota bacterium
GCCGCGTGGTACACCGCGTCGGGAAACGCAGGCTCGAACCACGTGGCGCACTGCGCGATGTTGTCCAATCCATCAGCGATCAGGTGATCGTGCAGCAAACGTGTATTGACCAGAAAACGGATGTCCGACCGGCCCAGGGTCTCGCGACAGCGCACCCAATCGTCGCCATGCGGATAGAACATGCGTTCGTCTTCCTGGAGCAGGTAGGTCACGCGCTTCGGCGCGATGCTGCGCAGCGTGGAATACGTTGTCCACCAGGATGTCGTGATGAACTCGTCGCCATCGTGCACGTCGAGAAATACGTCGGAGCCGGATACCGGAACGAACACCAACTCCGGATTCAATGCCGGCACGATGGCATTGGCGGACAACACACGATGAATGCCACGCGGATCCGGCGCTTCGGTTCTTGTCACGATCCGCAACCGCGCGCCAATTGCATTGGCGCGGAGGGCGCACAGGATCAACGCAGTGCCGACACCACCGAACAAGCTCCCGGCATTGATCGAGTCCGTCACCATGTTGACTCGGCGTTCCCCATCGGGAACACGCACGATCGCAAGCGCGCGCAGGTGATCGAAACGCGCTTCGATCAGGGCCGTCGCACTCGGCAAGGCTCGCGCTTCGACGGCCGCGCGGACCAGCGTATCCACCTTGTCTTGCGTTGCCCCCGAGACAATGCGAAAGGCATGACGGATCAGTGCGCGTAGCCCATGTTCGCGATAGTAAGCCGGAATGTTCCTTATTGAATGCAGGGCCAAGGTCAGCTTTCTCCGTTGCGTGCGTTCAGTTGTTCGTCCAGAGCACGACGAGTCTTGACCGCAGCATCCAACGCCCGGTCGCGTGACGCACGCGTGGTTTCCAGTTCAGACGTCATTTCGGACAACGCCGACTCCAGTTGCACGATTCTTTTCGCGAGTTCGCTACCCTTGGCCACCTCGACTTTCAGCTCGCTCTCCAGAGCGTGCTTCACTTTTCGATGCGTGTCCGCGCTGCGCTCGACATCTGCGACAAGCTCGTCAATCCGCCCGCGCAGTGCCGATTCGCGTTCCCTCGATTCGAAGATGGCCGATTCCAGGTCCCTCACACGCTGCTGCACCAGCGGCATGATTTCACCAAACGTGGCATGGTATGCCTGCTCCTGGCGCGCAGAAAACTCCTCCAGCAACGGTGACAATCCGTCCTTGACGGCGCCTGCCTGCGTTGCCAGATCGGTGATCGCCCGGTTCCTGCCGACTTCGGTGAAGTAATCGAAAGTCTGCTCGTATTCGCGCAGGACAGCGTCGGGCGGCATGCCGTCCGGCACGTCTTCCACGAGGATTGCGGATGGCGCTTTTGCCTGCGCTTCCAGCCACGCAAACAACCGTTGCTGCGAATCCGACATTTCCGAATGTGCCGGGCCTTCACTCCGGCGCAGTGCAGGGTTCACGAAATCGCCAAGCTCCTTGGTAATCGGATCATGCAAACCCGCGACGCCAAGTTCGGTCAGCGCATGCTTGATGCGCGTACTCTCGCGCAGCGGATCTGCCAACAGTCGTTCGTATGAAACAAACAAGGCTCGCTTGCCCGACAAATCGGACATGGCGGTACGCAAATACTTCTCCCAAAGCATCAACAGGAAATTCGACGTGTAAGCGCCACGCAGGCGCTCACGCAGGATTGACGCTGCAACATCGCGCGGATCGCGCACCGCAACCACGCAGGCAATTTGATCGAAAAGAGGCAACCATTGCGAGACGAGCAGGCACAAGCGCGGATCCTTGACGAGCCACGGGCGCCCACTCCGGTCGAGTTGCGCGATTGACTGGCGCAGACGTTTTTCGAGGGCTTGCCGCACGGCCAGACCCAGATCGGAAGCACTGAAGCCGGCGACCCGGCTCCACGAATATCCGCCGGCGGCCAAGAATTCGTCGTGGCAGGCGACGATATCGGATCGCTCCCAATAGCCAGAAGGATTATCCGTGGGATGCGCAGGCAACAATGATTCGTTGTCGCCAACGGCGATTCCAAGCAGGTTCAGCGTGCGCGCCAGTACCGACGTGCCGGAACGATGCATGCCGAGAACCAGAACAGGCAATGCGGCGTCCGTATCCGGCCCTGCACTGCGGGCAATGTTCTGCGGATCAGACAGTTTCATGCGCGCGCGTCGGAGAGGTTACGGTGCTCATTGGCGTCACGCCGAGCGCAAAGCCATATCCAGTTCCGCGCGCAGATCCGCCACATCTTCAACGCCGACCGAAAGGCGGATCAAGCCATCGCTGATGCCCAAGCGCTTGCGATTCGCCGGCGGCACCGAAGCGTGGGTCATGATCGCGGGATGTTCGATCAGGCTTTCCACGCCGCCGAGCGACTCGGCCAACGCGAACAGATGGCAGCGCTCCAAAACGCTGCGCGCCTTGCGCAAGCCGCCCTTCACGACAATCGTGATGATGCCGCCAGGGCCGTCCATTTGGCGTTTGGCCAGCGCATGTTGCGGATGCGATTTGAGGCCCGGATAAATCACGCGCTCGATCTGCGGATGCTTGTCCAGCCACTGCGCCAATTCCTGCGCGTTGGCGCAATGCGCGCGCATGCGCAGATGCAGGGTTTTCAGACCGCGCATGGCGAGGAAGGCGTCGAACGGCCCGGCCACGGCACCCACCGAGTTCTGCAGGAAGCCCATCTGCTCGACGAGTTCGGCATCGTCGCCGGCAACGACGATGCCGCCGACCATGTCCGAGTGGCCGTTGAGGTACTTCGTCGCCGAATGCAGGACCAGATGCGCGCCGTGTTCGAGCGGGCGCTGCAACATCGGCGATGAAAACGTGTTGTCGACGACAAGAATCAATCCATGTTTGCGTGCAAACGCGCCGACCCTGGCCAGGTCGACGAGCTTGAGCATGGGATTGGTCGGCGTCTCCGCCCAGATCATGCGCGTGCTCGGCTTGAGCGCGGCCTTCAACGCCACCGCGTCGTTCAAGTCGACAAAGGTGAAATCCAGTCCTGCGCTGCGCCGGCGCACGCGCTCGAACAGCCGGTACGTGCCGCCGTACAAATCGTCCATGGCGATAACGTGACTGCCCGAATCAAGCAGATCGAGCGTCGTCGCTGCAGCGGCCAAGCCGGATGCGAACGCGAATCCCGCCTTGCCGCCTTCCAGATCCGCCACGCAGCGCTCGTAGGCCATGCGCGTGGGATTCTGCGTGCGCGAATACTCGTAGCCCTGGTGCACGCCGGGGCTTTTCTGCACATAGGTGGAGGTCGCATAGATCGGCGTCATGATCGCGCCGGTGGACGGATCGGGGCTTTGCCCGGCGTGGATGGCGCGGGTGCCCAGGCCGTGATTCATTTCGTGCTTTGCCATTTATTGCACTCGTCTGCGTAGATAATTGAGCAAATCGATCCGCGTGATCAGACCGAGGAACTTCTCGCCATCCATCACGATCGCGACACGCCCGGCCTCGAAGATCTTCAGCAGCGATTCGATCGGCGATTTCACGTCGAGTATCTGCAGGCGGCTGGCCATCGCGGTGGATACCGGGTCGCGAAATTTGGATTCGTCGCCGTAGACGTGCAGCAACACGTCGGATTCGTCGACGATGCCGACGATCTTGTCGCCGTCCATGACCGGCAACTGCGACACGTCGTACAGCTTCATGCGCTGGTAGGCCGTGGTCAACGGTTCGGCAGGCCCTACCACGACGGTGTCGCGCTGCGAGTATGGACGCAGGATCAGGTCGCGCAGATCGCCGTAGTGCGTGCGTTCGAGGAAGCCGTTGTCGAGCATCCAGTAGTCGTTGTACATCTTCGACAGGTACTTGTTGCCGGTGTCGCAGACCAGCACCAGTACGCGCTTGGGCGTTTTCTGTTCGCGGCAGTATTTCAGCGCTGCGGCGAGCAGGGTGCCGGTGGACGAACCGCCGAGGATGCCTTCCTTCGCCAGCAATTCTCGACCGGCAAGAAAGCTTTCCTTGTCGCTGATCGCGTAAGCCTTCTTGACCCGGGTGAAATCCGAAATCGACGGCAGGAAATCTTCGCCGATGCCCTCGACCATCCAGCTTGCAGACTTGGTCGAGAGCGTGCCTTCGTTGATGTACTGGGCCAGGATCGATCCGACCGGATCAGCCAGGATCAGTTCCACGGCCGGGGCGGCCTTGGCGAAATGCCGCGACAGCCCGGTCATGGTGCCGGACGAACCGCAGCCGAACACGATGGCATCGAGCTTGCCGTCCATCTGCGCGAGGATTTCCGGGCCGGTGCCTTCTTCGTGCGCACGCGGGTTGTCGGGATTGCCGAACTGGTTTATGAAATACGCGCCGTCGGTTTCGCGCGCGAGGCGTTCGGCCATGTCCTGGTAGTACTGCGGATGTCCCTTGGCCACGTCCGAGCGCGTGAGCACGACTTCCGCGCCCATCGCCTTGAGGTTGAAGATCTTCTCGCGGCTCATCTTGTCCGGCACGATGAGGATGAGACGATAGCCTTTTTGCTGTGCGACCAGCGCAAGCCCGATGCCGGTGTTGCCGGCAGTGCCTTCCACGAGGGTGTCGCCGGGCTTGATCTTGCCGGCGCGTTCGGCGGATTCGATCATCGACAGGCCGATGCGATCCTTGATCGAGCCGCCAGGATTGGCGCTTTCGAGTTTCAGGAACAGTTCGCATACGCCCGCATCTAGGCGTTGCGCCTTGACGATCGGCGTGTTGCCGATGAGTTCAAGCACGCTGTTGTTGATGGTCATGGGGTTCCGGCTTTCGGGCCGGAAGATCCGACCAAACCCGCGCACGCGGCGCGTACCGGCAAATGATAGCGCATGCATTGCGCCTGGCGGCACCCTGCGCAATCATCGAAAGCGCGGGCGCCGCCGTCAAGATTCCTCAATGGGCGGACCGATGTCGCTCCCACATGTGGATGAGCTTGTCCTTGGCCCAGAGCTTTTCTTTCTTCATGTTGTGCAAGGTGGTGTCGTCCATCGGCAACACGCCCAACTCGGCATCGCGCACCTTGCCGTCCAGTTCCTGGTGACGTTGATACAAACTGCGGAATTCCGAATCGGACTTGATCAGATTTTCGACGTCTTTCTGCTGGTTCTCGAACATCAGCCGACCTCCTGTGGTTTCAGCAAAACGCGCACGCCGCATCCGCCGAAAGGGTGGATACGGTTGCGGGGAAAGGGGATAACGACGCGATTGCGCTCACCACTGCACGACTCACCGGTTGCGGTGAGCCGTGCGGAAACTATGGGCTCGGTGGCTACAATCATGATTGGCGATTGCCGCGCGCGGCCGGAATTGACCACGGCGGCGACTTCGACCCTACTCTCTTGCCAAGGCCGAATCAACTCCAATTTTCTGGCGCCACAAACCGTTGAATCGGCGGAATTTTTTTGCCGGACGTCAGCTATTTGTCCTGCAGGATCACATCCACTCGACGATTGCGCGCGCGACCTTCCTCGGTGCCGTTGTCGGCCACCGGTTGACCATCGCCCAGGCCTACGGCCGTGATGCGACTGGCGGTTACACCGGCGGCAACCAGTGCATCGCGCACCGCGTCGGCGCGCCGCTGCGACAGCACCTGGTTGGCGTGCGTATTGCCACTGCTGTCGGTATGCCCTTCGATGCGGATGTGCTTGCCCGGATCGTGGTTCACGAACGCGACCAGCTTGCCAAGACTGGCTTTCGCCGCCGGGCGAAGGTTGGCCTGGCCGGGCGCAAACGCGATGTCATCGAGCGTCATCTGCATGCCTTCGGCTCCGCGTGTCGCGGTGAGGCTGTTCAGGCGCCGACGCAGGTCTGCATTCGTCGCTTCGGCGAGTTGCGCTTCCTTGCGCGCCAGTTCGGTGGCGCGCGACTGCGCCGCGATCAGTTTCTGCGCCTGCTCGGCCTGGGCTTGAGCGGCCTGCGCCTGCTGCGCGCTCTGCTCGCCCTGTTCGGTCAAACGCTGCACTTCCTCGGCGCGGATCATGCTCTGCAAGCGCTGTTTCTCGGCATCCGCCCGCGCCTGCTCGGCCTCGCGCTGCGCCGCCTGCAGCAGGATGCGATCGTGTTCGCGACTCAAGCCATCCAGTTTGTTCTGCTGATTGGCGGCCTGTGCTGCGGCATACGCGATGTCGACACGGCGCTCGGCCATGTACACACGGAACGCGCGTCCATCCTTGCCGCCGGACTTGTCGCTCACCAGCGCCTGCACGGCTTGCTCGGCGAGCGTGCGCTCGCCGGGGGCAAGCTTGCCGAGGACCGGATCGGAGGCCAGCGAATCCAGGCTCGCGCGCAGGCGCTCATAGTCGAGGTCGGGCTTTGCGGCGAATGCGGTGAGGGCGGCGATCGCAAGGACATATCCGAATGGAGTGCGGAAAGTCATTGGACGTCTCCGCCGGCATTTCCCATTCCCGCGTCTTGTTGCAGACGTTCGTTCTCGCGCGTGGCCGCATCGACCTGCTCGCGCAGCTTGCCGAGGCGGGCCTTGACCTGGGCCAGCTCGCTGTCGGCCCGGGATTCCTGGGCCAAACGCGCGGCATCGTCGTAATGGCGTTTCTCGGCGAATGCCCGGGCCTGGCTCAAATGATCCTCGGCACTGCGCAATTCCAGCGGCGCATAGGTCGGTGCTCCCGCTTCCCGCGCCGTCGCCAACGCCTGCGCCGCATCCTCCAGCCCCATCGTCGGGGGCGGACGGGTCGGCCCGCAGCCCGCCATGGCAAGCGCGGCAACCAGGATCGCGCCTATGTGAGCCACGCAATGGATTTTTCGCCAAATTGGTGTCATAAGAGCCATAATCTTCACAGGGGGCAGGCGCGGGTGAGCCTAGTCCGAGATCGGAAGCGGTGCAAGCCGCTCCCCGTGGTCTCTCACCCGTCGCCGGCAGGCGCGCCGCGGTGTGGCGCATGCAGCGATGCGAGGCAATCATGGATATCGGCTATTTCCTGAAATTGATGACTGAAAAAGGTGCGTCGGACATGTTCCTGACCACCGGTGCACCAGTCAATATCAAGGTCGAAGGCAAACTCTACCCGCTCGGCAACACGGGTTTGCCCGGCGGCATGGTCAAGAAGATCGCGTATTCGTTGATGGACGAGGGCCAGGTGCCGCAGTTCGAACGCGACCTGGAACTGAATCTCGCGATCGCCGTGAAAGACGCCGGCCGCTTCCGCATCAACGTGTTCAAGCAGCGCGGCGAAGTCGGCATGGTGATTCGCGCGATCAAGAGCGAGATTCCCTCGATCGAACAATTGCGCCTGCCCGTGCTGTTCAAGGAATTGGTCATGGAGCCGCGCGGTCTCGTGCTGCTCGTTGGCGCCACGGGTTCCGGCAAATCAACCACGCTGGCGTCGATGATCGACTATCGCAACACGAATGTGTCCGGCCATATCCTCACGATCGAAGACCCGATCGAATACCTGCACCGGCACAAGAAATCCGTGGTCAACCAGCGCGAAGTGGGCCTGGATACGCACAGCTACCACGAAGCGCTGAAGAACGCGATGCGCGAAGCGCCGGACGTCATCATGATCGGCGAAATCCGCGACGTGGAGACGATGGAAGCGGCGATCGCGTTTTCGGAAACCGGGCACCTGTGCCTGGCTACGCTGCACTCGAACAACGCCGATCAGACGCTGGAGCGCATTCTCAATTTCTTCCCCGAGTCCGCGCACCGCAACATCCTGATGAACCTCGCGCTGAACCTGCGCGCGGTGATATCGCAGCGCCTCGTGATCGGCAAGGACGGCCGTCGCCTGCCCGCGGCGGAAGTGCTGCTGAACACGCCGCTGATCCGCGACATGATCCGGCGTGGCCAGGTCCACGAGATCAAGGAAGCGATGGACCGCAGCCTGCAGGAAGGCATGCAGACCTTCGATCAGGCGCTGATGACGATGTACAAGGAAGGCAAGATCGACCTCGAGGAAGCCCTGTCCAAGGCCGATTCGCGCGACGGACTGGCACTGAAGATCCGCCTGTCCGAAGGCGGCGACGCGTCGCTGCCGGAAGCTTACGACGCGGCCGCGTTTTAGGCTTTCGGCGCGTCCGGCTGATTCTCGGGCCGTGCGTTCGCGAACGCCGGCACTTTGGCGCATTCGGCGTCGATACGCACGATGGTCGGAAACGGGGTCATGTCCACCGACCAGCGCCGCGCGTTGTAGACCTGCGGCACCAGGCAAACGTCGGCGAGCGTCGGTTCGTCGCCTTCGCAGAACTGGCCGGTCGACGGGTTGTCGGCAAGCAGTTGCTCGAATGCGGCGAAACCCTCGCGGATCCAGTGTTGCGCCCAGCGCTCGCGTTCGACCTGGGGCGTGTTGAACTCGCGTTCGAGGTATTGCAACACGCGCAGGTTGCCGAGCGGATGGATATCGCAGGCGACGATCTGCGCGAGGCAACGCACGCGCGCGCGGTCGCGTATTGCGGTCGGCAACAACTTGGTTCCGCCCTCGTAGGCCTCTTCGAGATATTCGACGATCGCGATGGATTGGCGGATCACGCGCTCACCGTCGATCAGCACGGGAATCATTTCCTGCGGATTGATCTTGCGGTAGGCGTCAGTGTGTTGCATGCCGCCATTCTCGGTCAGGTGCACCGGCAAGATCTCGTACGGCAGACCCTTGAGGTTAAGCGCGATGCGCACGCGGTAGGCCGCGCTGGATCGCCAGTATCCGTACAATTTCAGACGTTCGGCAGCCACGATCACACCCCCGTGCAACGGCTCGGTACGCGCAGCCTAGCCGCAGTTGCGGGCAAAAATCAAAGCGTGGCCGTCAGCCGGGGGTTTTCGCCTGTTCGATGGTCTGTTCGATAGCGCCGAAAATGCTGCCACCAGCGCCATCGGTAACCTCGATTTTCAGGCTGTCACCGAACTTCAGGAACGGCGTGGACGGCTTGCCATCGCGCAGCGTTTCCACGGTGCGCTGCTCGGCCAGGCACGAGGCGCCCTTGGCCGTGTCCTCGTTGGCGATGGTGCCGGAACCGACGATGGTCCCGGCCGACAGCGGTCTTGTCTTGGCCGCGTGCGCGACCAGGTCGGCGAAACTGAACTGCATGTCCACGCCGCAGTTGGCCTCGCCGAACCACTTGCCGTTGATCCAGGTACGCATCGGCAGATGCAATTTGCAATTCTTCCAGGCTTCACCCAATTCGTCCGGGGTGACGAATACCGGCGACAACGCCGATCGCGGCTTGGATTGCAAAAAACCAAAGCCCTTGGCCAATTCCGCCGGAATCAGGTTGCGCAGGGACACATCATTGACCAATCCGACCAGCTGGATGTGCGCGGCAGCCTGCGCCGGCGTCACCGCCATCGGCACATCGTCGGTAATCACCACCACTTCGGCTTCCAGGTCGATGCCGTAGTCTTCGCTCGTCACCAGCACCGGATCGCGAGGGCCGAGAAAGCCCGCGCTGGTGGCCTGGTACATCAACGGATCGACGTAAAAACTTTCCGGCACTTCCGCCCCCCGCGCGCGGCGCACGCGCGCAACGTGAGGCAGATACGCGCTGCCATCGACGAATTCGTACGCGCGCGGCAACGGCGCCGCAAGCGCAGCCGGATCGAGCGCGAACACCTCCTCGCCATTGATCGTCTGTGCCTTGGCGGCGTCGTGGAGCAGCTCGTACACACGATTCAGGCGCGGTGCCGTGTTGTTCCAATCCTCTAGCGCGGCTTGCAACGTGCGCGCGATGTCGGTGACGCGCACCGCACGGCTCAAATCGCGGTCGGCGACGACGAGCGTGCCATCGCGTCCGCCTTCCTTCAGGCTTGCCAGTTTCATGCGTCGTTCGACCCGTCAGGCGCGCGTTGCGCGAAAATTGTTTTTCAGCCCGCGCCAGCACTCGCCGTAATCGCGCTGCAATTGCGGCGATGCCAACGCCTGCCGCGTCGGCCGGATCACTGCCCGCGTCTCGAACATGAAGGCCATGGTGTCGACGATGTGGTCAGGCTTATTCGTGGTGGCGGCGCTGGCCTTCTCGAACGTCGCCGCATCCGGACCGTGGCCCGTCATGCAGTTGTGCAAGGACGCGCCGCCCGGCACGAAACCTCCGGACTTGGCATCGTATTCGCCGTGGACCAGACCCATGAATTCGCTCGCGACGTTGCGGTGGAACCACGGCGGCCGGAACGTATCCTCGGCCACCAGCCAGCGCGGCGGGAAGATGACGAAATCCATGTTGCTGGTGCCGGGCGTGTCGCTCGGTGAATGCAGCACGAGGAAGATCGACGGATCCGGATGATCGTACGAGATCGAACCGATGGTGTTGAAGCGGCGCAGGTCGTATTTGTACGGCGCGTAATTGCCGTGCCAGCCGACGACATCAAGCGGACTGTGCCCGATCGGTGCGCGCCACAGGTGTCCCTGAAACTTGGCGACGAGTTCGAAATCGCCTTCGACGTCTTCGAATGCCGCGACCGGAATCCGGAAATCGCGCGCGTTGGCCAGACCATTGCTGCCGATCGGGCCCAGATCCGGCAGGCGCAGCAACGCGCCGAAGTTCTCGCAGACATAGCCACGCGCGGCACCGTCCGCAAGCTCGACGCGAAAGCGCACGCCACGCGGGATCACGGCGATTTCCTGCGGCGCGACGTCGAGAATTCCCAACTCGGTCGCGATGCGCAGACGGCCTTGCTGCGGCACGATCAGCAATTCGCCATCGGCATCGTAGAAGAAGCGATTCTGCATCGACCGGTTCGCCGCATAAACGTGTATGCCCACGCCCGCCTGCCCCGCGGCGCTGCCGTTGCCGGCCATCGTGAACAAGCCGTCGACGAAGTCAGTCGGCGTTTTCGGCAACGGCTGCGGATCCCAACGCAGGCGCTCGGGCGTGATCGCGCCATTGCCAAAATCGTTGTGGAACGCGGGTTGAGTGAACGGCTCGAATGCGCCGTGCACCGCCGCCGGACGAATCCGGTACAGCCAACTGCGCCGGTTCGCATGGCGCGGCGCGGTGAATGCGGTACCGGACAATTGCTCGGCATAAAGCCCATGCGCAACACGCTGCGGCGAGTTGCGGCCGATCGGGAGCGTGCCTGGAATGGCTTCGGTCGCGAACTCGTTGCCGAAACCGGATTGGTATTCAAATTCGCTCACAGCACGCCGCGCCGCATCTGTTCGCGTTCGATCGATTCGAACAGGGCCTGGAAGTTGCCTTCGCCGAATCCGGTGTTGCCCTTGCGCTGGATGATCTCGAAGAAGATCGGCCCGACCGCATTCTGGGTGAATATCTGCAGCAGCAGCTTCTGTTTCGTTTCCGCATCGGCATCGATGAGGATCTTGTTCTGCTTCATGCGCGCCACATCTTCGCCATGGTTCGGGATGCGCGCGTCGATCACGTCGTAATAGGCGTTCGGCGTGTCGAGGAACTGCACGCCCTGCCTGCGCATGGTCTCGACGGTCTCGTAGATGTTGTCGGTGAAGCAGGCGATGTGCTGGATGCCCTCGCCCTTGTATTCGTCCAGATATTCGTTGATCTGCGATTTCGGATCCGACGATTCGTTGAGCGGGATGCGCACCATGCCGTCAGGCGCCGTCATCGCCTTGGATACCAGCCCGGTCTTCGCGCCCTTGATGTCGAAATATCGGATCTCGCGGAAATTGAACAGGCGTTCGTAGTAATCCGCCCACTTGGCCATGTTGCCGTGATACAGGTTATGGGTCAGGTGGTCGATGAAGGTGAGGCCGAAACCTTTCGGCATCTTTTCCGCGCCGGGCAGCCATTCCCAATCCGGATCGTGGATGGTGCCCTTGTCGTCGTAGCGATCGACGATGTACAGCATGCAGCCGCCGATGCCTTCGATCACCGGCGCGGCGACAGCCTTCGACGTCTCCTTGTTCGTGATCGGCTGGGCCCCGTTCTTGAGCGCCTGCACGCGCGCCCATTCGGCCAGCTTGTTGACGCGGATCGCGAAGCCACAGGCGCTCGGGCCGTGCTTGGCGGCGAAATCCGCGGCAAACGAATCCGGATCTTCGTTGATCAGGAAGGTGCAGTCGTTCTGCCGGTAGTTGTAGATCGGCCGCGTCTTGTGCCGCGCCACCTGCACGAAGCCCATCTGCTTGAACAAGGCGTGCAATGCCGCCGGGTTCGGGGACGCGAATTCGACAAATTCGAAGCCGTCGATGCCCATGGGATTTTCCAGGGTCACCGGGGATGTGGCGGCTTGTGCGGGTGCATTCATGATTCTCTCCATCGATGCGGCGCGGACGCCGCAAAGCGCCATTTTAGAACGATTGCGCGTTAGCCGCAGGTTCAGGCGGCGCCGATCGCGGTACGCACGTCGATGAGTTCGGGGAAAAACGTCAAGTCCAGTGCCTTTTTCAGGAACGCCACGCCGGAGGATCCACCGGTGCCGCGCTTGTAGCCGATGATGCGCTCGACCGTCTTCATGTGGCGGAAACGCCAGAGCTGGAAACTTTCTTCCACATCGACGAGCTGTTCGCACAGGTGGTATTCCGCCCAGAACCGGTCCGGCTGCTCGTAGATGCGCTTGAGCGGCGGAATCAGGTCTGCGTTGCGCTGGTGCGGCTGCGACCAATCGCGCTTGATGGTCACGGCGGGGATTGCATGACCTTGCCGCGCCAGATACATCAGGAATTCGTCGTACAGGCTCGGCGCGTCCAGCGCCTGGCGCAACTGCGCCTGATCCTGCGGCGCGTGCGCGAACACCACGATCATTTTCGCGTTCTTGTTGCCGAGCAGGAACTCCACGAGGCGGTATTGCAGCGACTGGAATCCGGATGCCGGCCCGAGCACATCGCGGAATTGCGCGTATTCGGTCGGGGTGAGCGTTTCCAGCACCGCCCATTGTTCGAATAGCAGGCGCTGGATCTGCTTGACGCGCGCAAGGATCTTCAGGCACGGATTCACGTCATCGCCGCGCAGGTGTTCGAGTGCGGCACGCAGTTCGTGCACGAGCAGCTTCAGCCACAACTCCGAGGTCTGGTGCTGGATGATGAACAGCATCTCGTCGTGATGCGGCGGCTTGGACAGCGGCTTCTGCGCCGCGAGCAGCGTATCGAGCTGCAGATAGCCGCCGTAGGAGATCCGGTCGCGCAGATCGGTCTGGATGCCGGCTTCGATTTCGCGTTCGTTGGGCGTGGTCATCGGGCTCGGAACTGCTCGGCGGCGGGAACGGTCAATGGTACGCGTCGCGGCGAGGCATCGCCATTGACTTGCATCAAACGCGGGTTTGAATCCGCCGGTGGGCGCCCGTATTTTTGCGCAAATTTATTGCGCGAAACCTTGCCAATGCCGCCACGGCACGCTTTACTTATGCGCTTCATCGAGGAATTGTGCCGTGCCCACCGCCGCCAAATTCGAAATCGAATACCTGCAATACATGGATGCCGACGGCAAGCTCGTGCGCGAGGATTTGCCCGAGTTCGCCCGCGACACCAAACAGATGGTCGAGTTGTACAAGCTCATGGCTTCCACGCGCGTGTTCGACACCAAGTCGATCGCGCTGCAGCGCACTGGCAAGCTTGGTACCTATGCATCCTGCCTCGGCCACGAAGCGACGCACGTCGGCATCGGCAGCGCGATGAAGCCAGAGGATGTGCTCGCACCGAGCTACCGCGAATACGGCGCGCAGTTGTACCGCGGCGTACGCCCGCGCGACGTCTACATGTACTGGGGTGGCGACGAGCGCGGCAACGACTACGTGAACGAACCGGCGAAGCACGACTTCGCCTGGTCGGTGCCGATCGGCACGCAATGCCTGCACGCGGCCGGCACCGCACTCGCGTTCAAGATTCGCGGCGACAAGCGCGTCGCGGTGTGCACGATCGGCGACGGCGGCTCGTCGAAGTCCGATTTCTACGGAGCGATAAACGTTGCCGGCGCGCGCGACCTGCCGATGGTCGCCGCCATCGTCAACAACCAGTGGGCGATTTCGGTGCCGCGCAAGATCCAGTCCGGCGCGAAGACACTTGCGCAAAAGGGTATCGCTGCAGGACTCAACTGCATCCAGGTCGACGGCAACGACATCATCGCCGTGCGCAAGGCGATGAGCGACGCGATCGAGCGCGCGCGCCGCGGCGATGGCGGCAGCGTAGTCGAATGCGTGACCTATCGCCTGGGCGATCACACCACCGCCGACGATGCGCGCCGTTACCGCGGCAAGGAGGAAGTCGAGGACGCGTGGAAGAAGGATCCGGTCAAGCGCCTGCGCGCCTGGCTCGAAGCGCAGAAAGCGTGGGACCAGAAAAAGGAAGACGCTTGGCAGGCCGAATGCGGCGATTGGATGGACAACGAGGTGAATACCTACCTGGAAACCCGCGCGCAGCCGGTCACTGCGATGTTCGATTACACCTTCGCCGAATTGCCGGCGGATCTGGCGGCGCAGCGGGCCGAGGCGCAGGCACTGGAACAGGGAGGTCACTGACATGGCGCAGATCACCTTGATCGAGGGTGTGACGCAAGCGCTCGCGTATGAGATGAAGCGCGACCCGTCGGTGGTCGTGCTTGGCGAGGATGTCGGCGTCAACGGCGGCGTGTTCCGCGCCACGCAAGGCCTGTCGGAAAAGTTCGGCGAATGGCGCGTGTTCGACACGCCGCTGGACGAAACCACCATTGCCGGCCTCACCGTCGGCCTGGCGGCGCAAGGCATGAAACCGATTGCCGAGGCACAGTTCGAGGGCTTCATCTATCCGATGATGGAGCAGATCGTCTGCCACGCCGCACGCATGCGCAACCGCACACGCGGACGCATCACCTGCCCGGCCGTGTTCCGCGCGCCCTGGGGCGGCGGCATCCACGCGCCCGAACATCATTCGGAAGCGAACGAGCACCTGTTCACCAACGTACCGGGTCTGCGCGTCGTGCTGCCGTCGTCGCCGGCTCGCGCCTATGGCTTGTTGCTCGCCGCGATCCGCGACCCGGACCCGGTGATCTTTTTCGAACCCAAGCGCATCTACCGCCAGTACAAGGAAGAAGTACCGGACGACGGCGAGGCGCTGCCGCTCGACGTGTGCTTCGTGCTGCGCGACGGCACCGACATCACGCTGGTGACGTGGGGTGCACAGGTCAAGGAAACGCTGGAAGCGGCCGATGCGCTCGCGAAAGACGGCATCAGCGCCGAAGTGATTGACCTCGCCACGCTCACGCCGCTCGATTTCGACACGATCGCCGAATCGGTGCACAAGACCGGCCGCTGCGTGATCGTGCACGAAGCGCCCAGAACCGCCGGTTTCGGCGCCGAGATCGCCGCGCGCATCGCGGAAGGATGCATCTACGACCTGCTCGCACCGGTCGTGCGCGTCACCGGCTGGGACGTGCACACGCCGCTGTACCGGCTCGAGAACAAGCAGTTGCCGAGCACTGCGCGCATCGTCGCCGCAGCGAAGAAAACGCTGGCGGCGGGATGAACATGTCACTGATCGCAAACATCCTGATCGCCATCGTCGCGCTGCTTCACGCGTGGTTCCTGACCCTGGAAATGTTCCTGTGGACCAAGCCGCTGGGCCGCAAGGTTTTTCGACTCTCGCCGGAATTTGCCGAGGCGTCGAAGAAGCTGGCGATGAATCAAGGGCTTTACAACGGTTTTCTCGTCGCCGGACTCGTCTGGGGTCTGCTGGCAAACGATTTCCACGTCAAGATTTTCTTTCTCGCTTGCGTTTTCGTGGCCGGCGTTTACGGTGGGTGGTCATTGAGCAATCGCAAGGTTTTCTTCGTGCAGGCATTTCCCGCGCTGATCGCGCTGATCCTGCTGCATCTGCATTGAGGCCATCATGTCGAACAACAAGACATTTCATCTACCCGACCTCGGCGAAGGCCTGCCCGACGCCACCATCGTCGAATGGCTGGTCAAGGAAGGCGATCAAATCAAGCTCGATGCGCCGCTGGTTTCCATGGAAACCGCCAAGGCCGTGGTCGAAGTGCCCTCGCCCTACACCGGCAGGGTGACCAAGCTGCACGGCAAGGCCGGCGACGTCATCGACACCGGCGCTGCATTGGCAGACTTCGAGCTCGACCCGAACGCGAAACAGCGCGCGGAGAATGCGGCGGGCGGACATCATGCGCCGGCGCCGGCCAAGCCTGCGCCAACACCTGCACCTGCCGCTGCCAAGACTGCCGACCGTGAAGACGAAGGCACCGTGGTTGGCGCGATGGTTTCGAGCAATGAAGTCATCGTCGAACAGGCCGCCAGCGTCGGTGGCGTGAAGGCCGTGCCGGCCGTGCGCGCGATGGCGAAAAAACTTGGCGTCGATCTCGCGCGCGTCGCGCCCAGCGGCGCCGGTGGCGTGGTCACGATGCAGGATGTGAAGGACGCCGCGGCGGCGGGCACTGCAAGAGCGACACCCTCACCCCAGCCCTCTCCCGCCAGCGGGAGAGGGGGAACAGCGCCACGCACTTCACCTCTCCCGCTGGCGGGAGAGGCCGGCGCGCAACGCGCGCCGGGTGAGGGTGGTAGCGCAAGAACCGCACTATCGGCCTCCGGCCAACCCATGCGTACCGCGCCGCCGTCGGCGCAGCCGGTTTACGGACAACCCGACCAGCTCAAGGGCGTGCGCCGCAACATGGCGCGCGTGATGGCCGACGCGCACGCACAAGTCGTGCCGACCACGATCGTGGACGACGCCGACCTGCACGAATGGATCGGCAAGCAGGACATCACCGCACGTCTGATCCGGGCGATCGTCGCTGCGTGCAAAGCCGTGCCCGCCTTGAACGCGTGGTTCGACGGCAAGAGCCTCACCCGCACCCTGCATCCGCATGTGGACATCGGCATCGCGGTGGATACCGACGACGGCCTGTTCGTGCCCGCGCTGCGCAACGCCGATGTGATGGATGCCGCCGGCATCCGCGCCGCGATCAAGCGCCTGCGCACGACGGTCGAGGATCGCAGCATTCCGGCATCTGAATTGAGCGGCTACACGATCAGCCTGTCCAACTTCGGCATGTTCGCTGGACGCTACGCCTCGCCAGTCGTGGTGCCGCCGTGCGTGGCCATCATCGGCGCGGGCAAGTTGTCGCACGACGTCGTCGCCGTGATGGGCGGCATCGAGGTGCATCGGCGCATGCCGATCTCGCTCACCTTCGACCATCGCGCCTGCACCGGCGGCGAGGCCGCGCGATTCCTGAAGGCGTTACTGGACGATCTCGCGCTGCCGCGCTGAATTAGCCGCCGCCAAGCGAGGCCATCGCCTCGCGCGCGGCGGCCATCGCGCTTTTCGGATCGGCGAATCCGCCTTTTTCTGCAAGCACGGATTTTTT
>JAFEFD010000588.1 GCA_018240765.1 Pseudomonadota bacterium
AGCGACAGCACGTAATACACGATCATGCCGGTAATGCCGGCACCGATGCCGGTGTGCACGGTGACGCCGAACCAGGTGCTGCCGATGAGGCTGTTCTTGATGAAGCCGAACACGGCCGGAATCGCCGCCAGCACCAGGATGTAGTTGAGATACAGGCTCTGTACCGTTTCCGTCTCGCCCGCGATCACAGGCCATTCAGTCTTGGGCGTCAACAAAATGTTCTTGGCGCGCGCGATGAGCTTGTTGAAATCCACGATCAGTCTCCCCGTTGAAGCCCCTGTGTTCGCGCATCTTACTAGGTTCAGCGCCAAAAATAATCGCACCGGTTCGTGACATGGGCGTGATCCGGCTCACGCCTGCCACGCCGATTGGTGCGCATCTTGCTAGACTTGTTGCATCCAATAGCCGCCGCAGGATTGACCATGTCCGCCATCGCAGCTTCTGTTTCCGGCACCGCCGTCCGGCTCGTTCCGGCCAACGCCGAGCATCGCTACAACGTCACCCATGCCGACCTGCCGCTGTCGTGCCCGATGCCGGGCATGAGCCTGTGGAATTCGCATCCCAAGGTCTATCTGTCGGTCGAAGCCACCGGCACCGCGCAGTGTCCTTACTGCAGCGCGGTGTACACCCTGACCGATTGAAGGCTGGCGCGTGATGGGGCGACGCCTTACCGTGGTGCAACTGCTGCCGGCCCTGAACGCCGGTGGTGTGGAGCGTTCTACCCTGGAAATCGGCGCTGCGCTGGTCGCGGCCGGGCATCGTTCCATCGTGATCAGCGCCGGCGGCCGCCTGGTCGAGCGCCTCAACGCGCAAGGCAGCGAACATGTTGGGCTGGATATCGGCCGCAAATCGCTGCTGACCCTGCGCCATACCGGCACCTTGCGTCAACTGTTTGCGCAGATCGCGCCCGACATCGTGCACGCGCGTTCGCGCCTGCCGGCATGGCTGGCCTGGCGTGCGCTGCGAAAAATGCCCGCGCCAAAGCCGCACTTTCTCACGACCGTGCACGGTCTGAATTCGCCGGGCTGGTACAGCTCGATCCTCACCCGTGGCGAGCGCGTGATTTGCGTGTCGAACACGGTCCGCGACCACGTGTTGCGCCACTATCCGCAGATCGAGCCGGCGCGGCTGACCGTGATTCCGCGCGGCGTGGACCCGCAAGAATTTCCGTTCGGCTTTGCGCCGGACGAAGAATGGCGCAAGGCGTTTTTCGCGCAATTTCCGCAGCTGGCGACCGGACTGCTGTTGACCTTGCCTGGCCGCGGCACGCGCCTGAAGGGCCACGCTGATGCGATCGAGCTGCTGGCCGGACTGGTCGCGCGCGGGTTGGACTGCAAACTGCTCTTGCTCGGCGCCGACGAACGCGGACGTGCGGCCTACTTGCACGAATTGCGTGCGTTGGCGCAGCAGCGTGGAGTCGCGCAGCGCCTGGTGATCACGCCGCCGCGTGACGACGTGCGCGAAATCTATGCCGTGTCGAACCTGGTGCTGCAACTGTCGACCAAACCCGAGGCGTTCGGCCGCACCGTGGTCGAAGCGATCGCCCTGTGCAGGCCCGTGCTGGGTTACGCGCATGGCGGCGCCGGTGAATTGCTGGCCGAGTTGTATCCGGAAGGCCGCGTGCCGCCGGGCGACATCACGCGCCTCGTCGAGCGCGCCGCCGAACTGCTGCGCCTGGCGCCGCCGATCGCGCCGCTCAAGCGCTTTCGACTTGCCGACATGCAGGCGGCGACACTGGATCTGTACGCGCAAGTTTCCGGATGAAGGCGATGTGGCCGGCGTGGATCGTGCTCGGTGTGCTGGTCCTGCTGCCGGTCGGCCGCGCATCGGAGGCATTCATCGCGATCGGCGCGATCGCCGGATTGATCCTCGCCTGGCGCGAACGCGCGCAACTGCGCTCACACGCTGGCGTGCGTCTGGCGATTGTCCTGTTTGGCTGCTACTGGCTGGCCGCGCTCATCTCCGCACCGGGCGCGGTCATGCCGGAAAAATCCTGGAGCACGGTCGCCGTGTTGCTGCGCTTTTTGCCGTTCGCATTGTTCGCGTGCCTTGCCTTGCGCAAAACCAACTGGTGGTCGCGCCTGAGCGATGCCTGCGCCGCGGTCGTGTTGCTGTGGCTGCTCGATGCCTGGGTCCAGATTCTCACCGGCTGGAGCATCGCCGGCGCGGAAACCGCGGACCGCTTGTCCGGCATCTTCGGCGCAGGCAACCTGAAACTCGGACCGGTGCTGGCGGTGCTGTCGCCGTTCGTGTTCGTCGCGGCGCGCCGGCGTTGGGGTTGGCGCGGACTGGCCGTCGCCTTCGTGTTCCAGTTGATGCCGATCCTGTTCGCCGGGTCGCGTTCGGGCTGGATCATGTACGCGCTGGTGGCGCTTGCGTTCACATGGATGCAAACGCGCGCGCCGCTGCGCTTCGCGGCATGGGCGTTCGCCGCCGCCTGCGCGGCCGTGCTCGGCATTGCCGTCGCCTGGCAGCACTCGGGACGCTTCGACGCGCGCTTCGATCGTACCTTGCTTGCGCTGCAAGGTTCCGAGCATGCGCTGGATACGGCGTCCGCGGGGCGCCTGCGCATCTGGGCCACGGCTGCACGCATGTTCGCCGCGCATCCCGTAGCGGGTGTCGGCGTGCGCGGGTTCCGCTACGCCTATCCGGATTTCGCGCAAGCAGGCGATGCTTTCGTCGATGCGCAAACCGACGCAGGCGCCTATCACGCGCACCAGATCGTGCTCGAAGTACTGAGCGAAACCGGCAGCATCGGACTCGCGCTGTGGCTGATCGGCGCATTCTGCGCGATCCGCGCATGGTCGCGCGCGAGCGCGCATGCGCGTGAACGCGCGCTGGCGCCTGCACTGGCGCTTGCCGTCATGACGTTTCCGCTCAACACGCATCTCGCGTTCTACTCGGCGTGGTGGGGCTTGCTGTTCTGGTGGCTGATCGCATTGTATTGTGCGGCGCTGGCTGCGGACGATGACGCGCGTGCGTGAAAAATTCTCACTCGTCGTCACCACGTTCAACAACGCGGCGACACTGGATCACTGCCTGTCCAGCGCCGCATTTGCCGACGATATCGTCGTGCTCGATTCGGGCAGCACGGACGCCACGCTGGACATTGCGCGAACGCAGCGTGCGCGCATTTTCGCCCAACCGTTCCGCGATTATTCGACGCAGAAGCAAGCGGCCATCGACAAGGCCGCGCACGACTGGGTGCTGCTGCTCGATGCCGACGAGGCGCTGACGGATGCGGCGCGTGTCGAAATCGAACGCGCGCTGGAACACGTCTCATTGAATCAGCCCGCTGCTGCGGGTTTCCGCCTGCCGCGCCGCGAGCAGATGTTCTGGACCTTCCAGCATCGCTGGAGCTGGACGAATACGCATTTGCGCCTGTTCGATCGCCGCCGGACGCGCATGAATGCGGCGCCCGTGCATGCCGCGCCGCAAACCGATGGCCAGGTACGCACGTTGCGCCGCGCCGTGTTCCTGCATTACGGCGAACCGGACATCGCCACCAAGGTTGCCAAGATCAACGCCTATTCGACCGGGCTGGTCGCGGACAAATTGCGCCGGCGCCAGCGTTTCCTCGGCGTGCGCATGGTCGCGTATCCACCGGTGTTCTTCATCCGCCAGTATGTCTTCAAGCGCTATTTTCTCGACGGCTGGGCAGGATTCATCAGCGCCGCGACCGGCGCTTACTACGTGTTCCTGAAATACGCGAAAGTGTATGAGGCGCGGCGACGCGGGCCTCAATAGATCGCAGGCGCACCTTCCGGCCGTGTCTTGAAGCGCTTGTGCACCCACAGGTATTGCGCGGGCGCCTCGCGCACCATGCGCTCGATGCATGCGTTGATGCGTGCGGTGTCGGTGACGATATCGGTGGATGGAAAATTTTCCAGCGGCGCTTCAAGGCGGATCGCGTAGCCGCCACGCGGCTCGCGCTTGTGGAAGAACGGAATCACTGCCGCGCCGGACAGCCGCGCCAGATGATGCGTGGCGGTGAGCGTGGAGGCGCTAACGCCGAAAAACGGTGCGAATACCGTGTCCTTGCCGCGCATGTCCTGATCCGGCGCGTACCACAGCGTGCCGCCGCGCTTGAGGTACTTCACGCTGGCGCGCAACTCGTCCTTGGCGAACATCGCATCGGCGTAGTGCAGGCGTGCGTGCAGCACGGCGTGCTCGAACACGGGATCGTCCATCACGCGGTACATGCCGGCGATGCGTATGCGTTGCGAAACCAGCCGCGCGCACAGTTCCAGATGCGAGAAATGCGCGCCGACCAGCAGCACGCCGCGACCCTGTGCGCGGCAGCGTTCGAGGTGTTCGAGACCTTCGATCGCGCACGGCGTGCGCGCGATTGCGCGATCCGATCCGAACCAGGCGAACGCGAATTCCACGAGCATGCAGCCCAGGTCCGCAAGATTGCGGCGCAATAGCTGTGCGCGTTCGGCGTCGGACAGTCCCGGAAAGCACAGCTCGAGATTGCACTGCGCCACGCGTCGGCGTGCTCCGGGCAGGTACGCGGTCAGCATGCCGAGTCCGCGGCCGAGCAGACGCAACGCGCGGTACGGCAGTTTCGCGATCAGGCGGACGACGCCGAGGCCGATCCAGGATGGCCAGTGGCGCGGCGATGAAAGTTTCGACATGCCGCGATTGTAGCGGGAGCGACCGTTATACTTGCGAACCTTTGCGCCTGATTTTGCCCCTGCCTCGATGCGCCTGCGCCGCTTCATCTACACCGTCACCATGTATCTGCTCACACCGGTGATCCTGTACCGGCTGGCGATACGCGGCCTGCGCTATCCGGAATATTTCCAGCGCTGGCAGGAGCGCTTCGGCTTTTTCACTGACCCGAAAATCCGCGACAGCATCTGGATCCACGCCGTGTCGATGGGCGAGGTCAATGCCGCGATGCCGCTGATCGACGCGTTGATGCGAAGCTATCCGCGCACGCCGTTCGTGATCACCACGGTGACGCCGACCGGTTCCGAGCGCGTGCGCCGCGTGTATCGCGAGCGCGTGTTCAACGTGTACCTGCCCTACGACCTGCCGGCCTCGATCCGGCGCTTTCTCGACCGCGTGCGGCCGCGCCTGGCGGTGGTGATGGAAACCGAGATCTGGCCGAACCTGTTTTTCGAATGTCAGGCGCGCAACATCCCGCTGATCGTCGCCAATGCGCGCCTGTCGGAAAAGAGCTTTCGTGGTTACGGCCCGGTGCGGCCGCTGGCGCAGAGTGCCTTGGCCAGCGCGCGTTATGTCGCCGCGCAATCGGCCACTGATGCCGGCCGCCTTCGCGACCTCGGCGCCGAGCCCGAACGCCTCGGGATTTTCGGCAATCTCAAATACGACATGAGCGTACCGCCCGAACTTGGCGAACAGGCGCGCACGATGCGCGACGGATGGGGTGCGCGGCGGCCGGTGTGGATTGCGGCAAGCACGCACGAAGGCGAGGAAGAGGCCGTGCTCAAGGCGCACGCGATGGTGTTGCGCCAGGTTCCCGACGCGCTGTTGTTGCTGGTACCGCGCCATCCGGAACGCTTCAAGCCGGTTGTCGAGGAGTGCCGCAAGAGCGGTTTCGCCACGCGCACGCGCAGCGAAGAGCGCGCCGCCACGTCGGATACCCAATGCTTCGTGGTCGATACGCTCGGCGAACTGTTGCGCTTCTACGCCGCGGCGGACGTCGCTTTCGTGGGCGGGTCGCTGGTGCCGATCGGTGGCCACAACGTGCTCGAACCCGCGGCCTTGTCGGTGCCGGTGGTGGTCGGGCCGCAGACGTTCAATTTCGTGGAAATCACGGCGAGCCTGATCGACGCCGGCGCCGCGCTGCGCGTGGACGATGAAGCCGAACTTGCCGCCACCGTGATCCGCTTGTTTGCGGATCCGGCATTGCGCAAGCGCCTGGGAACTGCAGGGCAGGCGGCTTTCGCGCGCGAGCAGGGCGGCGTGTTGCGCACCCTGGAGATCGTGGAGCGCGTGCTGGACGGTCCGTCCGGGCGCCAGCCGCCGGCGTGACGGCGGCGCCGTCCGTATTACTGTAGCAAAGCGTTGATTGATTCAATGTCCTTGATCGAGGCTTCTCCCGCCGCCTGCTTGAGCTGCAGGCCGCTGATCACGAACTGGTGGCGGGCCTGCGAATAGGCGCTCTGCGCCTGGAACAGTTGCTGCTGGCTGAGCAACACGTCGACGATGGTGCGGGTACCGACTTCGAAGCCGGCCTGGGTGGCATCCAGTGCGCTTTGCGCCGACACCACGGCCTGCTTTGTCGCCTCGACTTCGCTGATGCCGGCGAGTACGGCGCGATAGGCGTTGCGGGTGCCCGCAATCACGGTACGCCGGGTCAGCTCGAGCTGATCCTGCGCCGCATCGCGCTGGAAGATTGCCTGACGCACCTGCGAGTGCACCGCGCCGCCGCTGAACAGCGGCACGTTCAAGGTGACGCCGATGGTGGTGTCGCCCGACCAGCCGTTGCCGGGGATGTTGCCGAGCGCGGTATTGCCGAAGGAGCGGTCGCTCGATCCCCACGATGGCGAATCGGTGCGCACCAGGGATGCCGTCAGCGTCGGCAGGTGGCCGGAACGCTGCGCCGTGATGTTGTCCTGCGCGGCACTGAGCGAGTACTGCGACGACGCCAGCACGGGACTGTTCTTGATCGCCGTATCCACCCACGCCTGCAGGTTGTCGGGCGCGGGTTTGTCCAGCGGCAGGTCTTCGCGCAGTTTCTTCAGCTCGCCGAAATCGCGGCCGGTGATCTGCGCGACCGACTCGCGCGCCGTGTCCACGCCATTCTGGGCCTGGATCACCTGGGCCACGGCGGAGTCATGGTTCGCACGCGCTTCGTGCACGTCCGTGATCGCGGACAGGCCGACCTTGTAACGCTGCTCGGCCTGGTCGAGCTGCTTGGCCAGTGCTTTCTCGTTGGCTTGCGCGAACGCGAGCTGGTCGTCGGCGGTGAGTACGCCGAAATACGCGGTCGCGGTGCGTACGATCAGGTCCTGCACGGCGGCATCGTAGCCGGCGCCGGCGCCGCGCGCGTTTTCGCGCGCGGCGCGCAGGCGTGAAATATCGCCCCAATTGAACAGGGTTTGCGTCAGCGTGCCCTGTGCGGTGCGCGAGCGGTCCTGGCTGTTGCCGATCGACGGCACCAGCGCGTAGTCGCCGTTGCCGATGGGCTGGGCGGAAATGCTGGAACTGCGGCTGTCGCTGTGCTGGTAGCCAAGGCTTGCGCCGAGTTGCGGCAGCAGCGGCGCGCGCGCGATGCCGACGCCGGCTTCGGATGCGCCCTTGTTGGCATCGGCAGTCGCGAGCGTGGGATCGGCCTGATGTGCCTCCTGATAGATCTGCATCAGGTCTTCGGCGCTGGCGGCGGTCGCGGCGGCGCCGATGGCAACCGCCAGCAGCGTCAGTGGGATACGTTTGTGCATCATTGCAATTCCTTGAAGTTTGAAGCGCTGTCGCCTAGAGCGCGAAGCGTTGTGGTGGCGCGGCATGGCGCAAATAGGACAGGTCCGTTTCGAACAGCGCCACGGCATCCCAGGCGCCATTGTCTGCCTGCGTGTACAAGCTCGCGCGTTGTGCCGGTGATTGCCCCGTGACGGCGAAAATCCGGCCACCGGGCTTGATCCATGCACGCCAGTGTTGCGGCAATTCGAAGACCGCGCCAGTGACAACCATCACGTCGAACTGGCGTTTGGGATCGAAGCCGAGCACCGCCTCTGCGTGTTCGACACGAGCATTGGCGATACCAGCGGCAGACAGGCGCGAACGCGCGCTATCCACGAAATCGGCGTGCTGCTCGACGCTGACGACTTCGCCGGCCATGCGCGCCAGGCAGGCGGTGAGAAAACCCGAGCCGGTGCCGATCTCGAGCACGGATTCGCCGGACTGCGCGGAAACCGCCTGCAGGACGCGGCCTTCAACGACGGGCTTCATCATGAATTCGTCGTGGCCGAGCGGCAGGCACAAATCGGCGAAAGCCAGATTACGTTGCGCCGCGGTCACGAAATCCTCGCGGCGCAGCGCGCCCAGCGTGCCGAGCACGCGCTCGTCGAGCACGTCCCAGGGACGCACTTGCTGCGCGATCATGTTGTGGCGGGCGATTTCGACGTTCAGGGCCATGGTGCGCGATTCCGGTGCCGAAAGGACCGGAAAGCATAGGGCTTTGCGGCGTCTGCGGCAATTGCAAGATCGCCCGGAACGCCGCGCATCCGAAGTGCCGGAAGTCATCCAAACCATTTTTTACACGCGCGCATCGCGCCGGGCGGTTTGGCTGTAAATCGCGGCCCGGCGGGGCATAATGCGGGCACGATCAAATCATTCAAGCACATGTCCCGAACTGCCGCCAAGTCTGCCGGCCCCGGCCGGCCCAAAGACCAGAACAAGCGCGCCGCCATCCTCGATGCGGCCAAGCGCCTGTTCGTCGAGCGCGGCTACACCGACACCAGCATGGATGCGGTGGCCGCCGCCGCGGGTGTGTCCAAGCTGACCGTTTACAGCCACTTCGGCGACAAGGATGCGCTGTTTGCCGAGGCGGTGCGGCGCAAGTGCGAGGAACAGCTGCCTGCACAGATCTTTTCTGCCAACCTGAAAGGTCCGTTGCGCGTACAGCTCGTGGAAATCGCGCGCGCGTTCTTCGCGCTCGTCACCAGTGATGATGCCATGGCCGTGCATCGCACCGTGATCGCCAACGTGCGTAACGTGCCCAGGCTCGGTCAGCTGTTCTGGGAGGCCGGCCCCGCGCGCGTGCAGGGCGCGTTCGACGCGTTCCTGCGTGACGAAGTCGCGGCTGGAAACCTGGATATTCCCGACACGCGGCGCGCGGCCACGCAATTCTTCTGCCTGCTCAAGGGCGAATCCCACGCGCGCATGGAATTCGGCTGTTGCGCCACGCTCAAGCAGCGCGAGATCGACGAGCATATCGCGGCGACGGTGGACTTGTTCCTGCGCGCCTATGCGCCGCGCGACTAAGGCTTGTTTTTGCCGAACTCCCTGTCGATCCAATCGTCGAGCATGCGCTTGTCGTAGCGCAGCGGGTCGATCGAGGTGATGTTGGTGGTCCGATGCAGGTAGGACAAGTCGGTGATTTTGCTGTCGCCCTCGCGGATGGTCGCGCCGTTCGCGCCGCTGAGCTTGTAGTGCAGCGTCGCACGCGGCGGATAGATATCCTTCATGAAGCGGATGTCCAGCGCATTCGGCCCGCGCCACGGTTCGAAATCGCCGGCGAGCTTGATGTCCTCGACCTTCACGTCGAGCTTCTGCCCGGGCGGCAGAACGAGATCGGCGTGCCTGCGCAGGTTGTCGGACAAGGCTTTTTGCCATTCCTCCGGGCGCTGCCAGCCACGTTGGGAGGGGTTGTTCCTGACCTCGCTGAGCTGGTCGTTCGGCGCCCAATTGACCTGCACGCGATCGGGCAGCGGTTTCTTCAACCCCGGTGCGGCGCAGGCGGCGAGCGCAAGGCAAGCTGCGGCAACCACGATCAGCGATCGAAATATGGTGCGGGGATGCGTCTGCATGGCGAGCCTCGTGGGATTGAACTTTGCAAAGTCAAAATGCGACCTGTGCGTACGACTGACAAGACGGTCCGGCGCCGGGTTTCGTCGCGGCTCGCTTATCGCCACGCTTCGTGCTTCAATGTCACGCGAAGCGGGGGTGCCCATCGCGGGCTGAGATACACCCTTCGTACCTGATCCGGGTGATGCCGGCGTAGGGAGCTTCGCGGCAGTGCAACGATACGCTTCCGCGCCTCGCTTCGATCCGATTCACGAGGGCCGAAGCCGATGAACGCCGTACCGTCCGAACTCCTGCGCCAAACCGCCGAATTGTCCGAATCCGTCACGCGTCCGATTCCCGGTTCGCGCAAGATCCATATCGCAGGCGCACGCGCCGATATCCGCGTGCCGATGCGCGAAATCGCGCTGGCCGATACGCCGTCGATGTTCGGTGCGGAGAAGAATGCACCGTTCGCGGTCTACGATACCTCCGGGCCGTACACCGATCCGGACTACCGCGTGGACTTGTCCGCCGGCCTGCCCGCGCTGCGCGCGCGCTGGATCGCCGAACGCGGCGACAGCGAAGCGCTGCGCGATTTCACCTCGCCGTTCACCCGCCGCCACGCGGTCGCGCGCGAGCTGGATGATGTGCGTTTCCCGAACATACCCAAACCGCACCGCGCGAAATCCGGCGCGAACATCTCGCAGATGCACTATGCGCGGCGTGGCATCGTGACGCCGGAGATGGAATACATAGCGATCCGCGAAAACCAGAAGATTGACGCGATCCGCGAAGCGCACTTGCTCAAGCAGCATCCGGGGCAATCCTGCGGCGCTTCGATTCCGAAATTCATCACGCCCGAATTCGTGCGCGACGAGGTTGCGCGCGGCCGCGCCATCATCCCGAACAACATCAATCATCCCGAATCAGAGCCGATGATCATCGGCCGCAACTTCCTGGTGAAGATCAACGCGAACATCGGCAATTCGGCAGTGTCGAGTTCGATCGCCGAGGAAGTGGAGAAAATGGTCTGGGCGATCCGTTGGGGCGCCGACACGGTGATGGATTTGTCCACCGGCAAGCACATCCACGAGACGCGCGAGTGGATCATCCGCAACTCGCCGGTTCCGATCGGTACCGTGCCGATCTACCAGGCGCTGGAAAAAGTCGGCGGCGTCGCCGAGGATCTGACCTGGGAATTGTTCCGCGACACGTTGATCGAACAAGCCGAGCAAGGGGTCGATTACTTCACGATCCACGCCGGCGTGCGCCTGCCCTTCGTGCCGCTGACCGCGCGCCGCGTCACCGGCATCGTCAGCCGCGGCGGTTCGATCATGGCGAAGTGGTGCCTCTCGCACCACAAGGAATCGTTCCTGTACGAACGCTTCGAAGATATCTGCGAAATCATGAAGGCCTACGACGTCGCGTTCTCGCTCGGCGACGGATTGCGCCCGGGTTCGATAGCGGACGCGAACGACGCCGCGCAATTCGCCGAACTCGATACCCTCGGCGAGCTCACGCAGATCGCGTGGAAGCATGACGTGCAGACCATGATCGAAGGTCCCGGCCATGTGCCGATGCACCTGATCAAGGAAAACATGGATCGACAGCTCGAAAAATGCGGCGAGGCGCCTTTTTATACCTTGGGCCCGCTGACCACCGACATCGCGCCGGGCTACGACCACATCACCAGCGCGATCGGTGCGGCGATGATTGGCTGGTACGGCACAGCGATGCTTTGCTACGTCACGCCGAAGGAACATCTGGGCCTGCCCGACAAGCAAGACGTGCGCGACGGCATCGTGACCTACAAGATCGCGGCACATGCGGCAGATTTGGCGAAGGGTCATCCGGGTGCGCAGACGCGCGACAATGCACTGTCCAAGGCACGTTTCGAGTTTCGCTGGGAGGATCAGTTCAATCTCGGTCTGGATCCGGAAAAAGCCAAGGAATTCCATGACGAAACGTTGCCCAAGGACGCGCACAAGACCGCGCATTTCTGTTCGATGTGCGGGCCGAAGTTCTGTTCGATGAAAATCACGCAGGATGTGCGCGATTACGCGGCCGAACACGGGCTCGGCGACGACGCGGCATTGGCCGAGGGCATGGCCGAGAAAGCGAAGGAGTTTCGCGAGCAGGGCGGCGAGGTTTACCGGCCGCAATAAGGGGGACTACATGAACGAGGCCAACCCGACGCCGGGGAAGAACTTCCGCTTTCCCACGCCATCGCCGCCGCATATCGCCTACATCAAGGATCGTCCGCGCAATTCCGGATTGACTTCGCTGCGTTTCATCGCGGGCAATCGCTTCGTGTGTTGCGATTTCAATGAGAAGACGATGTACCTGGCGCAATACGACGGCGTGAAAGTGGAAATCGTCGCGACGGCGCGAACGGTGGTCGCCGACGGCACGCCCGTGCAGACCGACCTGCTCGACGTGAATGCCGAAGGCCTGCTCGTGACATCGAACTTCTATCAGGGCACGCAATCGTTTTTCCAGCTCAAGGACGACCGCCTCGCGTTCGTCGCGGAAATGAAGCTCAATGCTTTCATCCGCTGCCACGGCGTGCGCTTCGTGCCCGGCTATGACGACCTGTTGTGGATCACCTATTGCGGCAAGGACAACAAGGCGGTCGTCATCGCCGACTATCGCCGGCAAAAGGTACTGCACATGCTGAAAATGCCGGAACAGATGCAGGACACCGCGTTCATCGGACCTTACGCGATCGCTCCGGCGCGCACCAACCACATCAAGGTCGATGGCCCTTATTCCGGCGAGATGTACGCGACCGTTTACCTGTTTGCGATGCCCGCTGACCTGCGCCGCGATCCGCCACGCCTGATCGACGTCTGGCGCGGCGAAGGTCATCTGGACGCAATGAAGGAATACGATGGTCAGGCGTATTCGGCGAACCAGTACACCGACGCGATCGACGTGTTCGGCGTGGGCGCGAACGAGTGCATCGAATACCGGCGCGCGCTGAAGGGATTCTGGATGCCGCACGGCGTGGACGTCCGCGCGGACGGTTTGCTCGGCGCCACCAACTACGGCGACAACAGCCTGCGCTTCGTGCCATTGCGCGCGGTGCAGCCGGCTGCGTGATCCGCGGTCACGCCGACGCGTGGGCGAGATGGGCGAAATCGGCGCCGGCAACGGGTTGGCGCAATGAAGCATCCACGCGCGCCACGAAATCCTCCAGGCCGGTATTGCGGGCCTGTACCCGGAATGAGGTGTTGCGGTCGGCTTTCCAGTTGCCCGATTCCAGGCGCACGACGAAACCGGCTTCGCGCACCTTGCCGTATTCCTGCGAACGCGTGTTGACCAGGTTCGCGCGGATTTCCCGGATGTGGTCGCCGATCCATTTGTCCCAGGGACCCGGGACGCCCAGGCGCATCAGCATTTCCACCTTGTTGGCGCGGCCGTAGGTCAGGCGTTCGTTGAAACGTATGTCGCAACCGGCGCGCACGGCAATCTGCGGCTCGGCCCACAGGTGGTTGTCATCTTCGCTGGGCTTGGGTCCCAGCGCGTGCTGGTTGTTGCGCAAGCGGAACATCGGCACGGTAAAATATTTGGCCAACCGGTTTTCATCGATGTGGCGGATCAATTCGTCCCAGCCTTGCGTGCTGATGAAAACCTGGCCGTCGAACGGCAGGACACAATCGCCATGGGCAAATCCGAGATCGATGCAGCGATTTCTCGCGGCATTCTGGTTGGTTAAGTACAGGGCCTTTTCGTCGAACGTGGCCAGGTGACGATAGACGCTGCGCTCGAACGGGATCTCATGCCAGAGGAATCCGGCCTGCTCGATCAGGTCAACAAGCCGTTGCCTGATCTCGGGGTAAGCGATGCGATTGAGCAGGAAGCGCTTTTCGCAACCGGGCAATGCAGGCTCGTGTTCAAGGATGAACGCCAGATTGCGCAAAGTCTGGTTCGCGCCATGACGCACGGGAATATCGTTCCCGAGAATCCGGAAAAGCATGACCCCCATTATCCCCCCCTGCTCCGATACGACTTGGCTCGCGCCAGCGCGAGCGGGCACTATGGCACGCTTTCGGACGCGCTGCAAAACGGGTCGATGCACCGGATGACGCGGATGTGAACAGCCGCGCGGCAGGCTAAAATGCCGGCATGAAACTACCCGTTCCGTTCATCCAGCTGCCGCTGCAATTCGACGCCGAGCGTCTCGCCAGGGAAGTACTCGTGTTCGGTCCCGAACACTGGCGTGAGCATCCGCAGAAATACCCGGGCAACCTTTGGCTGCCGTTGCTTTCGGCCGGTGGTGATCCGGCCAAGGAAACCATCGCCGGGCCGATGCGCCCGACGGAATACCTGCGCGAATGCCCATACCTGATGCAGGTACTGTCGAAACTCGGCGCGGTGTGGGGCCGCAGTCGGCTGATGAAGCTCACCGCGCAGGCGGAAGTCACGCCACATTTCGACGTGCATTACTACTGGCGTTCGCGCATGCGCGTGCATGTGCCGGTGCTGACCAGCCCCTCGGTACGTTTTCATTGCGGCGACGAGGACGTGCACATGGCCGCCGGCGAATGCTGGATTTTCGACACCTGGCGGCGTCACCGCGTGACGAATCCGAACGACGTCGAGCGCATCCATCTGGTTGCCGACACGGTCGGCAGCGACGATTTCGGTGAACTGATGCGCGACGGCAGGATGTCCGGCGGCATGCCCGTGCCGCCGGGCTGGCGCACGCAGTTCGTCGCGCCGACCGACGAACGCAATCCGCCCTTGCGCATGGAGTCGGAAAACGTGCCGATCGTGATGACGCCGTGGGAATTGCGCGAGCACATCACGTTCCTGCTGGGTGAATCGCAGCCGCACCCCTTGCTCGAACCGGTCAAGGCCGTAAGCGCGCGTTTCCTGGGCGCGTGGTCGGCGTTGTGGTCGGAATTCGGCGCCAGTGAAGAAGGCTGGCCGGCCTATCGCAAGGCATTGACAACGTATGAGCAATGGCTGCGCGCGAATGCCATGGATGTGTTGTTGCTCAACGAATCACGCCTGGTCAATGCATTGTCCATCATGGTGCTGTCGATGGCGCTGAGCGACAGGAAACTCGCCGATGGCGACGAGTTGCGCCAGACCACGGTGGCCCTGCCGAACGCGCCGTCGATCCCCGGCCCGCGTGCGGCGGGCGGCGGGACCACATTCGACCGCCCGGTGTTCATCATGTCACCGCCGCGTTCGGGCTCGACCTTGTTGTTCGAGACACTGGCGCAAGCGCGCGGCGTGTACACGATCGGCGGCGAAAGCCACGCCATGATCGAGGGCGTGCCGGAACTCAACGTCATCGCGCACAACTACGACTCGAACCGGCTCGACGCGAGACTTGCCACGCCGGAACTGGCGGAAAAATTGCGCCGTCGTTTCGCGGCAGAGCTGCGTGACCGCGACGGCATGCGCCCCGCAAACCAGCCGGTACGGCTGCTCGAAAAGACACCGAAGAACTCGTTGCGCATCCCGTTCCTGGCCAAGGTGTTTCCGCAGGCGCTGTTCGTGTTTCTTTACCGCGACGTGCGCGAAACGCTCTCGAGCATGATCGAAGCCTGGCATTCCGGGCGTTTCGCCACCTACCGCAACCTGCCGGGCTGGACCGGCGAGTTGCCCTGGTCGCTGCTGCTGACGCCCGGTTGGCGGGAGTTGAACGGCCTGTCTCTGCCGCAGATCGTCGCGCGGCAGTGGGAGACGGCCACGCGCATCTTGCTCGACGACCTTGCCGCGATTGCACCGGAACGGATCACGATTGCGCGCTATGACGCATTGTTGGCCGATCCGATGGCCGAGATCGCCTACCTGTGCAAGTCCGTCGATTTCGCCTGGGACCGCCCACTGGATTCCCTGCCGCTGTCGCGCTACACGGTGACGCCACCCGATCCGAACAAGTGGAAGCGCCACGAGGCGGAAATCGTGAGCGTGCTGCCGGCGATCCAGACGACAGTCGGCCGCGCGGAAAAATTCGCGCTGCGTTAGTCTGCGATTTGTGCGGTCTGCAGATACGTTTCGACCTCGGCATTGACTGCGCCGAGGCCACGCTCGGCGCGCGCGAGCAGGTCAAGCAGGCCCGGGGCGGGCAGAAAGTCACAGATCAGGTGCGTGCGCGATAGCGTCGCATCGGCATTCCAGACCGCATGCTCGGCGCTGTTGTTCAATGCCCAGACTTCACCCGGACGCATGTTGTATACGCGTCCATCGCAGTACATCCATACTTTTTCGTGCGTGAACACCGGCACGTGGATGCGAATCGTCTTCTGGAAATACGGCCCCATGTCGCTGTGTGGCGGCACCACCGCACCGCCCGGCAGCCGCGCGAGCAGGCAGCGCTGTGGATCGGCGCCGAGTCGTTGCGTGATGATCTCGCGTGCGTAGGGCACGCAGGCGAGCGCCTCACGGTCCTCGACGGGCTTGTGCCGGCCTTCCGCCGGGGCGTAGCCGCGCAGGAATATCGCGCGTGCCGCGTCGTGCGGGCCGAGTCGGCCGCCGCGGGTTTCCCACATCGTTTCCGGCAGCGCGTCGACTTCCGCACGCAAACGCGCCGCATCGATGCCCAGCGGCAAGCGCGCGCAGGCGCCGATCAGGGCGAATTTGTCCAGAGGCGGCGTGTCGGGCAAGGCGAACATCGCCGCATTTTAGCGCGCCCGGCGCATGGCGTGCCGGGCGGATGATATCGCGGCCGCGGCCGTTACGGCTTGCGCGCGAGCAGCGATTGCGCCTGCTGCAGCGAGTCTGCCAAGACGATACGCACGTGCCGTACCGTGCCGTCCTTGCCGGTTTCGTAGCTCACGGCGACGGGCGTTCCGCTGCCAACGCCGGACAGATCCCGCAATTGACGGTGCGTGGCGGAGCTGCGCCGGTCGATGGCGTGCACCTGGCCTTGGCGCGCGGTCAGTGTCTGGCCATCGCTCAGGACCACGGTGACCGTTTTGCCCTGCACGTTGTAGCTGGAAAGGGTTACTGCCACACGAGTCTTGGTCTCGTGGCCTTGTGCGGCGTGCGCAAGATTCGGGGCCGACACGCTCAGCGCCGAGGCCAGCAGTAATCCCGCTGCCGTACCGAGACTGCGCCGACGCCGTGCGACCGCGAGACCAGCCAAGCCGAGCAGAGCGCCGAGGCCGAGCTTTCCACCCAGACCCAGATCCGGAGTCGGCACAAGCGTCGCGGTGGCGGCTGTGCCGGTCTCGACAGCGCCGATGTCAACGCGACTGTTGATGATGCGCGGGAAGCCCGCGCCGCGCTGGTCTGTGCTCAGCCCGCTGAAGGCCGGATCGCCGGCATCGATCAACGGGCTGCCCGCCAGCGGCAGCATGGTCTGGGTCGGCCCGCCATTGTTGGCCAGTGCGCCGAGCTGCGGCGCCACGTTGAGCAGGTTGCCGCCGTTGTCGGTGATCGTCGCGGCACCGGTGATTCCGATCAACGAGAACGCTGCCGCAAACGTACCGCCGTTGCTGCTGGTGTCCGGATCAGTTGACGCGGTATTGCCGGCGACGACGGTGTTGGCCATCACGACGTTGGCCACATCTTCCGACAAGATGCCGCCGCCGTAAGAGCTGGAACTATTACCTGAAATCGTGCTGTTGGCGATCGTGGCCGAGTAGGCGTCGGTGTGAGCGTATAGACCGCCGCCATTGCCACCAGACGAGTTGTTGGCAATGGTGCTGTTGCTGATGTCAAAACCGGTGTGTTCAATGAAAATTCCGCCGCCAGAACCCCTGGCTGTATTGCCGGAGATGGTCGACGATGTGATGCTCAACGCGTTGTAATTATCGTTGTGCACGTAGATCGCACCGCCATCGTCGGCGCTATTGCCGGTAAGCGCGCTTTGCTGGATGACGATTCTGGATGCCTCGGTGGCAATTGCGCCGCCGTAGTAATTCGCCGTATTGTTGCTGAGCGTGGAATTGCTGATGGTCGCGACCGAGTAGTAGCCGGAGATGTAAATACCGCCGCCGGAATCCGACGCATTGTTGCCGGTGACCACGCAATTGTTGACGTTCAGCAACGCATTGTAGGCATTGATGCCGCCGCCGTTGATCGCGGATCCGCCCGTGATCGTCATGCCGGAGAATGTGACGGGCGTGGCTGCCAGCGTTGCTGCTGGCCGGCCTGCTCCGCCGCCGCCGCCGTTTATGACGATGTCGCTGTAGCCGCCGTAGGCGCTGGGCGAGGATGGCTTCGTGGCCGAGAATCCACCCGCGATGGTGAGCACGCCGGCACCCGGACCTTGGATATCGACGGCGTCGTTGATGACCAGGCTGCCGGTGGTCAGCGTGATGGTGCCGCTGACGTTGCTGGCGAAGGTGATGACGTCCGCGCCGGGATTTGCGTTGGCTTGTGCGATCGCATCGCGCAGGCTGCTGGGGCCGCTGTCGTTGAGGTTGCCGACCGTGTAGGTCGCCGCGAAGGCGGCGGGCGAGAGGACGAATCCCGCTGCAGCGGCTGCGAGCAGGCTCGGTTTGCCAAAAGCGGAAGCGACGGCGTGCGCAAGCGGCTTGGACGCCAAGGCGGCGTCGGCGTGAATGTCGGACATTTGATGCTCCCCAGTATTTTGTGAACCCCGTCGCAATACTAGCTGGCAATGGGAGCCCCGGCAACCGGTTGGGGGATCGAGCGCGGATCGGATAAGCTGCGGCGGGGATCACAGCCTTGGGGACGGCATGCAATTGCCAACCGAATTCATCCAGCTGCCGCTGCGTTTCGATGCGGCGCGGTTGGCCGCGGAGATTTCCGCCCTGGGCGAGGACGTCTGGCGACCGCATCCGCAGGGATTTGCCGGCAACGACGCCATGCCGTTGGTCGCGGCGGGTGGCGATCCCGACAACGACGCCACGGCCGGGGCAATGGCGCCGACCCCGGCACTGGCCGCGTGCCCGTACCTGCGCCAGGTGCTCGCGAGCCTCGGCTCGACGATCGGCCGTACCCGGCTCATGCGCATCGTCGGCGACGGCGAGGTGCAGGCGCATGCCGACATCAGCTATTACTGGTGGGAACGGGTACGCGTGCATGTGCCGGTGACGACCTCGCCGCAGGCGCGCTTCCAGTGCGGCGAACGCGCGGTGAACATGGCGGCCGGCGAGTGCTGGATTTTCGACACCTGGCGCGAGCATAGGGTGAGCAATCCGGTGCCTGAGGCGCGCATCCACTTGGTCATCGATACACCCGGATCGGCGCATTTCTGGGCGCTGGCCGGCGCGGGCCGCGATCCGTTCGCGGCGCGATCCGCGGCGTTCGCGCCGGCGGAAATCCGCTTCGATGCAGCGGTCGAACCGGCCTTGCGTTACGAGCGGGTCAATCGTCCGCGCGTGATGTCGCCGTGGGAGTTGGCCACCATCGCGGCCTGGCTCGAATCCGAAATCGAACGCGAAGCGCCCGGCAGCGAATCGGCGCGTGCACTGGTGCGCGCGGCACTGGCCGCGCTGACCCAGGACTGGCGTTCGCTGTGGAGCGCTTTTGGCGCCAGCGGCGAAGGCATCGCCGAATACCAGGCGCTGCTCGAACGCCTGCTCGCCCAGGCCGATCCGGTAACGCAGGAATTGTGCTTCAGCAACAAGGTCGCACTGCGCACGGCGCTGCGCTCCCTGATCGTCGAGGCGGCGCTGCTGCCGGAAGGACTGCGCGGCTCTCCCGTCCCGAAATCACGGCCGGCGTTGCGCGCACGCCAGCGCCTGCGGCGCGCGATTTTCATCGTCTGTCCGCCGCGCTCGGGCTCCACCCTGCTGTTCGAAACGCTGGCGCAGGCGCCCGCGCTTTTCACCAGCGGCGACGAAAGTCACGGCCTGATCGAGAATATCGGTACGCTGTCGCCGGCAGCGCGTGGCTGGGAATCCAATCGCCTGCTTGCCGAAGACGCCGACCGCGCGACCGCGCGCACGCTGGCACAGGCATTCGCCGCGCGCGCGCATGATCGCGACGGCAGGCCCGCCGACCCGTCGCGACCGCTGCGCTTCCTCGAAAAGACGCCGAAGAATTCCTTGCGTGTGCCGTTTCTTGCCGAAGCGTTCGGCAATTCCACGTTCGTGTACCTGTATCGCGATCCGCGCGAAACGCTCAGCAGCATGCTCGATGCGTGGCGTAGCGGACGCTTCGTCACCTATCGCAACCTGCCGGGTTGGACATGCGAGCTGCCATGGTCGTTGCTGCTCACGCCCGGCTGGCGTGAATGGGTAACCTTGCCGTTGGTCGAAATCGTTGCCCGGCAGTGGATGGCGACGGTCGAAATCCTGATCGAGGATCTGCAGCGGTTGCCGCCGGAGCGCTGGTGCGTGGCGAGTTACAGCCGCCTCGTCGCTGAACCCGAAGCGGAAATCGCGCGCCTGTGCCGTTTCCTGGGACTGGACTGGGATCGCCGGCTGGATGGACCGCTGCCGCTGTCACGCTACACGCTGGCGGCGCCGAACCAGGACAAGTGGAAGCGCAACGCAGCCGAACTTGAACGCATCCTGCCGATGATCGAACCGGTCGCGGCGCGTGCGCGCGACCTGTTCGCGCTCGCGCCGGAAAAATAAACCCGTCGCGCGAAAGGGTTTCAGCCTTGCGGATGCGCGTGCTGCATCACGTCCAGCGACGCCCGCCCGCCGCAATCACAATCCCAGGTTGTTGTGTTCCAGCACGCGCTCGGCGCGATAGCTCGAACGCACCAGTGCGCCGGAGACCGCTTCGACGAAACCCTTGCCGAGCGCGAGGTCGCGATAGGCGCGGAACTCGTCCGGTGTGACAAAGCGCTGCACCGGCAGATGGTGCGGGCTCGGACGCATGTACTGGCCCATCGTGACCACGTCCACGTTTGCGGCGCGCATGTCGTCGAGCGCCTGTTCGATTTCGGCTTCGGTTTCGCCCAGGCCCAGCATCAGGCTGGTCTTGGTGATCGTCTGCGGCGAGTGGCGCTTGGCGAAGGCAAGCACATCGAGTGTCTGCGCGTAACCGGCGCGCGGGTCACGCACCTCATGCGTGAGACGCTCCACGGTTTCCAGATTCTGCGCATACGTCGCAAGCCCCGCGTCGAGCACGGTGGCCACGCCGGCGTGATTGCCGGAAAAATCGGGCGTGAGCGCTTCCACCGCGGTTTCGGGCGCGCGCGCGTGGATCGCGCGGATGCATGCGGCGTAATGCGCCGCGCCACCGTCAGGCAGGTCGTCGCGATCGACCGAGGTCAGCACGACGTACTTCAATCCCATCAGCACCACGGCGTCGGCAACCTGCGCGGGTTCCATCGGATCGAGCCAGCCGTGCGGGTTGCCGGTCGCGACCGAGCAGAACTTGCAGGCGCGCGTGCACACCGAGCCCATCAGCATCAAGGTCGCGGTGCCGCGGCCCCAGCACTCGGCGAGGTTCGGGCATTTGGATTCGGCGCAGACCGTGTTGAGCTTGTGCGTGCGCACGATGTCGCGGATCGATTCGTAACCCGCGCCGCTGGGCAGTTTCACGCGCAACCACGGCGGCTTGCGGCCGACGTCCGGCACGGCGCTGACGGCGTTGGGTTTCTGGCCACCCTTGACCGCGCGCGTGCCTTGCGGGCTGACGAATTTGCTGCCGTCGGGGACGAAGGGAATGCTGGACATGGACGCAAACGCCGAAGGGAATACGCACAGTTTACCGCTGTCCGGTGTGAATCGCGCGAACGCCGGTCCTCGCGGCCGGTCTGCGCGTGGCAAAATGCGCCGACTCTTGCCGACGCTGCGTGACGACGATGTCCGACAATTCATTCGCGCGATTCCTGCGCCGCCTCGCCGACGATGGCCGCCTGTGGTGGCTGCTGCTGATCCTGCCGGTGGCGTTGTTCCTGCCGGCCTTGCCGATCGACGAGACGCGTTATCTCGCGGTGGCGTGGGAGATGCGCCGGCATCTGGATTTCCTCGTCCCGCATTTGAACGGCGCGCCGTATTCGGACAAGCCACCGCTGCTGTTCTGGCTCATCAACATTGGCTGGCTATTCGCCGGCATGCACGTGTGGGCGGTGCGTCTGGGCGTGCTCGCGGCCTCGTTCGCGTCGCTGGTTCTGTTTCGACGATTGGTGTTGCGTCTCGAACCGGACGCTGCTCTTGCACGGCGTGCCGTAACGATTCTTTTCGGCATCGTGTTCTTCGCGATTTTCTCCAGCGCAATCATGTTCGACGTGTTGCTGGCGACATTCGTGCTGCTCGCCCTGCACGGCGCGCTGGATTGGGATGCGGGCCGCTGGCGCCGCGGCTTGCTGCTGCTTGCGCTCGGTTTTGGGCTCGGCATTCTGACCAAGGGCCCGGTCGTGCTGCTCGATGCGGGTTTCGCGCTGCTGCTCGGGCCGTGGTGGAGCGAGACGGCGCGCGCAAACAAGCGGCGTTGGTACGCGATGACCGGACTCGCCGTGCTCGGCGGCGCGATCATCGCGCTGGCCTGGGCGATTCCCGCCGCGATCATGGGTGGCGAGAACTACGCGAACGCGATCTTCCTGCGCCAGACCGTCGACCGCATGGCGAACAGCTTCGCGCACCGGCGTCCGTTGTGGTGGTATTTCATGGTGCTGCCTGCGATGGTGTTGCCGTGGACGCTGGCCGTGCGCGCGCCGTGGCGGGCGTGGCGCGAATCGTTTCGCATCTCCAAAAGCGTGCGTTTCGCCGTGGCCTGGGCCGTGCCCGCCTTCGCGGCATTCTGCATGGTCAGCGGCAAGCAGCCGCATTACCTGTTACCGCTGCTGCCCGCACTCGCCCTGTATCTGGCCAAGGTGTTAGGTGCGGACGGCGCGAACGTGCGTGGCCGTCTGTTCGGCGTGTTGCTGCTGATTGCCGGCGTCGCATTTGCGGCGCTGCCGTACGTTGCCGTGCATCCACAGGATTTCGCATTCGTCGCGAACATGCTCGCCGCGGGCAAGCTCACCCCGCAATTCCTGCATGTTATCTCCGGCATCTGGCCGCTCTGGGGCGCGCTGGCGGTATTTGTCGGCCTGATCGTGCTGTTCGCGCGTGGCGCGCACACATCATTGCGCGCGCTGGCGTTGTCGAGCGCGGCGACGGCGGCGATCGGCATGCTCGCGTTGGCGCAAGGCGTCGGCCCATATGTTGATGTCAGCGTTGCGGCGGCGCGCATCCAGCAGGATCAGGATGCCGGCCGGCCGATTGCGCACCTGGCCTGGCACCATGGTCTGTTCGAGTTCGCCGGAAAATTGACGCGACCGCTGGCAAAGGTCGATTTCGGCGAGTTACGCGCGTGGTGCGTCGATCACCCCGACGGTGAAATTGTTACTTTCTATACAAAATTTCCAATCACGGCGAAACCCGAGATCGAATTGCCCTACCGCTTCGGCTTCATCCGTTTCTGGCGCGCGTCCGATCTGCTCGCGATGCAATGGCCGACTCAGGCGCCAGCGCCGGACGCGGACGCGACGTCAGAAGACTAAAGGCCTAGAACGCCGGCTTGTCCGGGCTGGATTGGTAGCGCGCGACACCGTCCAGGATTTCCTTCTTCGCCGCGGCGGCATCGAGCCAGCCATCGAGCTTCACCCATTTGCCTTTTTCCAGATCCTTGTAGTGCTCGAAAAAGTAGCCGATGCGTTCGAGCCAATGGCTGGATACCTGGCCGATGTCGGCGATGTGCGCATAGCCGGGAAAAGTCTTTTCGTGCGGCGCCACGATCAGCTTTTCGTCGGCGCCGGCTTCATCACTCATGCGCAACATGCCGACCGGCCGGCAGCGGATCACCGATCCGGGCACCAGTGGCAACGGCAGGATCACCAGCGCGTCGAGCGGATCGCCGTCGCCACCGAGCGTGTGCGGCACATAACCGTAATTGCACGGATAGCGCATCGGCGTGGACAGCACGCGGTCGACGAAGATGGCGCCGCTGGCCTTGTCGACTTCGTACTTGACCGGCTCGGCGTCCTTCGGGATTTCGATGACGACGTTGATTTCGTCCGGCACGTTGCGGCCGGCGCTGACGAGGTCGAGGCCCATGTGGGACTCCAGCAGGAATTCGAGGGGCGCGCAGGATACGCGAAAGCGCGCATCCATGCAGGCCTTTCTGCTATTGGTGCGAATCTTCCGGGGTTTTGGCGGCAGGCGCACCATCGGGCCTGGTGGGCGACTTGGCGTTCGGATCGGCGTGTGCCCCGGCCAGCGTTTCCGGCACGGTGGGCCGCACGGCGCCGTTCCTGTATTGAGGCGAGCAGGCAGCGAGCGCGAAGCAGGTGAGGAGAGCAATGGGAATGCATTTCATCGGGCTTCTCCAGAAAAGAAAGCCCTCCGCAGGGAGGGCTTTCGAGCGAACCGCTTGCGATGGAGTTTACAACAGCGGAATCAACAGCAATGCCACGATGTTGATGATCTTGATCAGTGGATTCACGGCCGGACCGGCGGTGTCCTTGTAGGGATCGCCGACGGTGTCGCCGGTCACGGCGGCCTTGTGCGCGTCCGAACCCTTGCCGCCGAAGTTGCCGTCCTCGATGTACTTCTTGGCGTTGTCCCAGGCGCCGCCGCCGGTGGTCATCGAAATCGCGACGAACAGGCCGGTGACGATGGTGCCTATGAGCACGCCGCCGAGCGCCTTGGCGCCTTCCACGGGCGAACCGGTGACCCAGGTCGCGCCGAACGCAACAATGATCGGCACGAGTACAGGCAGCAGCGAAGGCACCAGCATCTCCTTGATCGCGGACTTGGTCAGAAGGTCCACGGCCTTGGAATAATCCGGCTTGGCCGTGCCTTCCATGATGCCCTTGATCTCGCGGAACTGGCGGCGCACTTCAACCACCACCGAAGCCGCGGCGCGGCCGACGGCTTCCATCGCCATCGCGCCGAACAGGAACGGAATCAGGCCGCCGATGAACAGGCCGATGATGATCATGTGATCGGACAAGTCGAACGGAATGATCTGCCCGGACAGGTTCGGCGAGGTGGCCAGCGTGTGCGTGTAGTCAGCGAACAATACCAAAGCGGCCAGGCCTGCCGAGCCGATTGCATAACCCTTCGTGACGGCCTTCGTCGTGTTGCCGACCGCGTCGAGCGGATCGGTCACCGCGCGCACTTCTTTCGGCAGTTCAGCCATCTCGGCGATGCCACCGGCATTGTCGGTGATCGGGCCGTAGGCATCGAGCGCGACGATCATGCCGGTCATCGACAACATGGCCGTGGCGGCAATCGCGATGCCGTACAGGCCGGCGAAGAAATGCGCGCCCCAGATCGCGGCGCAGATCGCCAGCACCGGCAGTGCGGTCGACTTCATCGACACGCCGATGCCGGCGATGATGTTGGTGGCGTGACCCGTGGTCGAGGCCTGTGCGACGTGACGCACCGGCGCGTATTCGGTCGCGGTGTAGTACTCGGTGATGACGACCATCGCAACGGTGAGCAGGATGCCGATCACGGTGCACCAGTAGACGTTCCACACGCCCCACTTGGAGCCGGCCATCATTTCCTGCGTCACCGGGATGAAGGCGAGCAGGGCGATCACGGCAGAGACGCCAACGCCCATGTACAGCGCGTTCATGATCTTGCCGCCGGGCTTGGCCTTGACGAAGAACGTGCCGATGATCGAGGCGATGATCGACACGCCGCCAAGCGCGAGCGGATACATCACACCGTAGGCGCCGACATCCGTACCGAGCACGCCGCCGAGCAGCATGGTGGCGATCAGGGTCACCGCATAGGTTTCGAACAGATCCGCAGCCATGCCGGCGCAATCGCCGACGTTGTCGCCGACGTTGTCCGCGATCACCGCCGGATTGCGCGGATCGTCTTCCGGAATTCCCGCCTCGACCTTGCCAACCAGGTCGGCGCCGACGTCCGCCCCTTTGGTGAAGATGCCGCCGCCCAGACGCGCAAAGATCGAGATCAGCGACGAGCCGAAGGCGAGGCCGACCATCGCGTGCAGTGCTTCTTCCTGCGTGTGGCCGAAGTGCAGCAGGATCGCGTAGTAACCGGCGACGCCGAGCAGGGCCAGGCCCACGACCAGCATGCCGGTGATCGAACCGCCGCGGAAGGCGATCTGCAGCGCGGCGTTCACGCCGTTGCGCGCGGCCTCGGCGGTGCGCACGTTCGCGCGTACCGAGATGTTCATACCGATGAAGCCGGTCAGGCCGGAAAGGAACGCACCGATCGCAAAGCCAATGGCGGCGGTCCAACCCAGGCGGGTGAAACCGATGATCAGGAACAACACAACGCCGACGATGGCGATGGTGCGGTATTGGCGGTTGAGGTAGGCGCTGGCGCCTTCCTGCACCGCGTGGGCGATGGCCTGCATGCGTTCGTTGCCGGCCGGCTTGGCCAGAATCCACGCGCGCGACCAGATTCCGTACAGGATCGCAACGATGGCGCAGGCCAACGCGATCCAGATGGCGTATTGCTGAAAGAACATCGATTTCTCCCTGGAACGAAAAGATGGGCCGGTAGCCGAAAAACCCCGGAAAAAAGCTTGCGAAGTATACCTGCTGCGTGCGGCAAGGCCAGCACGCCTGTGCGTCAGGTGCGTGCGATCCATCTGGCACAATAGCCCCGATGAACCCAGGGGTGATCGATAGCCACGCGACTTGGCAATCCGCAGCGCGCAATGCGGATTACGTACCGGCCTTGACCGGCCTACGTGGACTGGCGGCGGGCTGGGTGCTGGTGTACCACTTGTGGCAGTTTTCCGGTTCACCGGCGCTCGCGATTCACGTCATGGGTTTCGCCATCGACTTCACACCGCTCGCCGCTTGCGGCTTTCTCGGCGTGGATCTGTTTTTTGGTTTGTCCGGATTTCTGCTTTCGATGCCGTTCCACCGCGCTGTGCTGGCACGCACAGCGATGCCGAGCCTGCGCACGTTCTGGATGCGTCGCTGCCGGCGCGTGTTGCCGGCGTACTACGCGAACCTGGCGATCATCGTGGTTGTGTTGCTGGCGCTGGGGCAGCCTGCTTTGCTAACGCCGCTGAATCTGGGTTCGCATCTGTTGCTGGCGCAGAACCTGGTACCGGTGCGTGAGACGTTCAACGGCGTGTACTGGACGATGCCGATCGAATGGGATTTCTACGCGATCCTGCCGCTGCTGATGTTGGCGCTGGCGCGATCGCGTGCCGGACTCGTGCTGCTCGGCATGCTGGCGTTGGTGCTGGCGTTTCGCTTGCTGTGCTATGGCGCCTACTTCAATGAGCCGTGGGCGCGCCATTTCGATTACGGCTGGATCGTGCAGTTGCCGGCGCGGCTGGACGAATTCGTCTTCGGCGTCCTCGCTGCCGGCGTTTTCGTACGCAGGCCGCCGTCGGCACGCGCCAGAAGCACCCTCCTCGTGATTGGAGCCGTGGGGATTGCTCTGGCGATGGTGGTAATCACGAGTGTCGGCAATGACCTGCTACCGCCGCAACTGCCATGGGTACTCCTGCATTTCACCTGGATCGGCGCGGCGTTCGGTGCGTTCATCCTCGGTGCGGCCGGGCAACGTTCCTGGTTTTGCTGGCGCTGGCTGGCATGGCTAGGCCTGATCAGCTACAGCCTGTATCTGTGGCATTACCCGTTGCTCGAAGCGGCGCAGCATTTCCACCTGCTCGGCACCGGCGATACGACGGCACTGCTGTTCACGACGTTGATCGCGACGCCGGCTATCCTTTTAGTGAGTTGGCTGTCCCAGCATTGCGTCGAGCGCCCGTTCCTTGCACCGCATCAGCGCAAGGTGGCCGACCTGCAACAATTGGGCGCGCCGGAGTGATTATTTTTCCGCCAACGGATACGCCGCCAATTTCTTCTTGACGAGCTTCAGTTTGGGCCGGACGTACTTCGGCAATCCGCTGATCTTGTCGTACGGCGGTGCATCCTCGCCACGGATCAGCGGTTCCAGATAGCGCCGCGCAGCGGGCGTGATGCCGAAGCCGTCCGCACGGATGTAGTTGCGCGGCAGCTTCTTCTCGACATTCGCGATCTTGGTCAGTGGCGTCGGCACGAGATTCCACTTGAACGGTGTCGTGGACATGCGCCTGATCACCGGCATTACGCCATTCTTTCCGGCCAGGGCATACTCGACCGCGGCCTTGCCGACCGCGTAAGCCTGCTCCGCATCGACTTTCGAGGCGACATGGCGCGCGGAGCGTTGCAGGTAGTCCGGTACCGCCCAGTGGAACTTGTAGCCGAGTTTGTTTTTCACGAGCTGTGCGATCATCGGCCCGACGCCGCCAAGCTGGGTGTGGCCGAAGGCGTCCGTCGTGCCGGCTTCGGCGAGGAATTTTCCAGCGGCGGTTTTCACGCCTTCGGAAACGACGACCGTGCACCAGCCCACGCGCTCGACCGTAGCCTTGACCTTGGCCAGGAACGCGGCCTCGTCAAAGGTGATTTCCGGAAACAGGATCACGTGCGGTGCCTCGTCCGCACGTTTGCCGGCAAGACCCGCGGCGGCCGCGATCCAGCCGGCGTGGCGGCCCATCACTTCCATCACGAACACCTTGGTCGAGGATTCGTGCATCGACGCGACATCAAGGCTTGCCTCCAGCACCGAAACCGCGGTGTACTTGGCGACCGAGCCGAAGCCCGGACAGGAATCGGTGACCGGCAGGTCGTTGTCCACCGTTTTCGGCACGCCGATCACGTTGAGCGGATAGCCCAGGGTCTTGGCGATCTGCGCAATCTTCAGCGACGTGTCGGCCGAATCGTTACCGCCGTTGTAGAGGAAATGGCGGATGTCGTGCGCACGCAGCACCGCGATCAGACGTTCGTAGTGCGCGCGGCTGGCGTCCAGCGACTTGAGCTTGAAGCGGCAGGATCCGAACGCGCCGCCTGGCGTATGCCGCAGCGCGGCAATGGCGGCGGTATCGAGATTCGACAGGTCGAACAATTCCTCGCGCAGCGCGCCGATGATGCCGTTGCGTGCCGCGAAGACGCCGATCTTGCGCCGCCGGCAGGTCTGGACGACCGCGCTGGCGGTGGCATTGATCACGGCAGTGACCCCGCCAGACTGTGCATACAGCAAATTACCCTGGTTGATGTGCTTGGCATCCATTCGCCTGTCCCTAGTTTGACTATATTTGGCGCTGCCGCTAGGTTAGCCCGAGAAAGTGTGGTTTGCACACGAAAACTACCGTCCCGCACATGCGCATCGTTTTCTTTGGCCCGAACGGATCGGGCAAGGGCACCCAGGCCGCGCTGCTCAAGGCCGAATTGAGGGTCCCGCACATCTCCACCGGTGACCTGCTGCGCGCGGCGGTCAAGGCCGGCACGCCGCTCGGGCTCAAGGCCAAGGTGGTGATGGAGGCGGGCAGGCTCGTTTCCGATGAAATCGTGCTCGGCATGCTCGAGGAACGCGTGGCGCAGCCGGATGCAGGTGGCGGTTTCATCCTCGACGGCTATCCGCGCAATCTTGCCCAGTGCGCTGCACTCGAAGGCCTGCTGGCGCGAATCGGCAAGCCGCTGGATATCGCCATCGAACTCGACGTGCCGGATAGCGCGATCCTCGAACGCTGCGAAATCCGTTTCAAGGCCGAACACCGGCCCGACGACGATCCGGCGATCGTGCGCAAGCGCCTGCAGGTCTACCGCGAGCAGACGGCGCCGGTGGCGCGCCATTTCGCGGACATGGGAAAACTTGTCATCGTGAACGGCGTCGGCAGCGTGGATGCGGTTTTCGCGCGCATTCTCGAGGTGTTGCCGCGCGCGGTCGCATGAGCCGCGCGCGCTTCGCGCCATCGTGATTCCCGCATTCCTGCTCGTCCTGCGCGATATAATCCTGCTGCGCCGCGGCCCGCAGGACATGCCGCATTCGCCGCGCCTGCTGATCGCGGTGTGTGCGGCCAGCTTGCTGCTGCAACTGACGATTGCCAGCGTGCTCGGCATTCCAGGCGACGCGCTCGGGGCGGGCCTGATCGGCCTTGCGTTCAACCTCGCGGTTATTTTCCTGCTGCTCAGCCTGCGCGGCGTGCGTGAGCGCTTCGTACAGGCGGCGCTGGCGCTGACCAGTTGCGCAATCGTGTTCGCAATGCTGAGCGTGCCGATCGTACTCGCGGTCGGCAACAAACCGCCGACGCCGGAGACGATGACCGGATTGCAGGCCCTGCTCGGCATGCTCGCGTTGCCGGTGGTGGTGTGGAAGCTGGTCGTTGACGCGCACATCCTGCGCCATAGCCTGAATCTGCCGTTTGCCGCGGGCATGCTCATCGCGCTGTTCTGGATCGTCGCCGAGTTGAGTTTGGGTGCGGCACTGGGCGGTCCGGCCGGGGCCGCGGCCTGAGTGTCGATGTGAAATTGTATATTCTGGGAATCTGCGGAACCTTCATGGGCGGGGTCGCCGCGTTGGCGCGTGAGCTCGGCCACGATGTCGCCGGTTGCGACGCAAACATCTACCCGCCGATGAGCGATCAGCTCGCCGCGCTCGGCGTACAGCTGGATTCGGGCTATCGCGCAGGACACCTGGACGCCGCAAAGCCCGATCTCGTCATCGTCGGCAATGCCTTGTCGCGCGGCAATGCGATCATCGAGCGCCTGCTGGATGTACGCATGCCGTATGTGTCCGGGCCGCAATGGATCGGCGAAAACGTGCTCGCGTCGCGGCGCGTGTTCGCGGTCGCCGGCACGCACGGCAAGACCACGACGACGGCGATGCTGGCGTGGATTCTCGAAGCCTGCGGGCGCAATCCCGGATTCCTGGTCGGCGGCGTGCCGGAGAATTTCGGCGTTTCGGCGCGCCTGGGCGGCGACGACTTCGTGATCGAGGCCGACGAATACGACACCGCGTTTTTCGACAAGCGCAGCAAGTTCGTGCATTACCGGCCCACGGTCGCGATTCTCAACAACCTCGAATACGACCACGCCGACATTTTTCCGGATGTCGCCGCGATCCAGCGCCAGTTCCATCACCTGGTGCGCACGGTGCCGGGCAATGGTCGCCTGATCGTCAATGCGGAAGATGCGCGCCTTGCCGAGGTGCTTGCGATGGGCGCGTGGACTCCGGTCACGAGTTTCGGGATCGATGCCGGCGACTGGCGTGCGCGCCTGATTGCCGCGGACGGATCGGAATTTGCAGTGTTGCGTGATGGTCGGGAAGCCGGGATCGTGCGCTGGAACCTGCTCGGCCGCCACAACGTGATGAACGCGCTGGCCGCACTCGCTGCGGCGGATGCGGGTGGCGTCGATGCAGCGCGCGCCATCGCCGCGCTCGCGGATTTCCGCAGCGCCAAGCGCCGGCTCGAACTCGTCGGCGAGCGCGAGGGTATAAAAGTGTACGACGACTTCGCCCATCACCCGACCGCCATCGCGACCACGCTCGCGGGTCTGCGCGCGCGCGTGGGCCGGGCGCGCATCCTGGTCGGCATGGAGCCGCGCTCAAATTCGATGCGGCTTGGCGCGCACGCGGACGAACTCGCGCCTTCCTTGCGCGATGCCGATGCGGTAGTTTTCTTGCAGCGCCCCGAATTGTCCTGGGATGCACAACGCGTGACCGATGCGCTCGATGGCCGTGGCCGCACCGCGCCGACGGTCGATGCGTTGATCGCGCTGCTCGCCGACTCCGCGCGCGCCGGCGACCACGTCGTGTTCATGTCCAATGGCGGCTTCGAGGATGCGCCGCGGCGTTTTCTGCGAAGTTTGCTCTGACCCCGATCCGGCCTACACTCGCTGCGTGATGGCCACCGACATTTCCCTCTTTCCGCTCAACTCGGTGCTGTTCCCGGGCGGTGTGCTTGAATTGCGGATTTTCGAGCGTCGTTACCTCGATTTGGTGCGCGATTGCGCGCGTACCGGCTCCGGTTTCGGCGTGTGCCTGATCCTGCATGGGCAGGAGGCCGGCGAGCCGGCACTACCGGCCGCGGTCGGTACCTTGGCGCACATTGTGGATTTTTATACAGCCGATGACGGCTTGCTTTGCATTTGCGCCCACGGCCAGAAGCGCTTCCGGGTCGCGCATACGCGCGTGCGCCACAACGGCCTGGCGCACGGCGACGCGCATTTCTGGGCGGACGAGCCCGTGGTGCCGATACCGCCCGAGCATGCCTTGCTGGCGATCATCCTCGAGCGCCTGCTTGAGCGCGTCGGCGGCATTCATGCGCGCGCGGAACGCGGCCGTTACGACGATGCAAGCTGGGTCGGCTTCCGGCTTGGCGAAGCGCTGCCGCTGGAAAACCGTGAGCGCCAGCATATGCTGCAGATGACCGATCCGTTGGAGCGTCTGGATCAGTTGATGCACTATCTGCCTCGTTTCCAGAAATTTTGACCTGCGGTCTCCGCGCGACCCTGAACCATGACGCATAATTCATATGAATAAAGCTTTACACATATCTACATTGAATATATTCTTTTAGACACTATCTTGTAAATGGGGCCGCCATTCGACGACCCACATTGAGGAGTCACACCATGAAACCGTTACCGATGGCTTGCGCGCTGGCGCTCGGGCTCGCGTTCGCCGCGTCCACACCCGCCGTTTTTGCCCAGGAAGCTCACCAACCTGCCCATGCTGCAGCAGCGGCCGCTGCGACGACGACGGCGCCCAAGTTGCATGCCACCTTGCGTTCGTTGTGGCATGGCCATCTCGTTGCGACCCACGATTACGCGCTTGCCGTGCACGCCGGCAACAAGGCGCATGAGCAAAAGGCCGCCGATGCGGTCGTCGCCAACGCCAAGGAGATCGCCAATGCGGTCGCCGGCTTCTACGGCAAGGACGCTGGCGATGGCCTGCTGAAATTGCTGGCCGGCCACTGGACAGCCGTCAAGACGATCACCGACACGGTCAAGGCTGGCGACACCGCCGGCGAAAACAAAGCCGTGACCGAAGCGCTCGACAATGGCGGAGCGATCGCGAAATTCCTCGCCGGCGCCAACCCGAACTGGACCGAGGGTGCGTTGCAGGGCGCGCTGGCCATGCATGTGAACGACCACAAGATCCAGATCGAGCAGATGATGTCGAACGCGCCAGCCGCCGAGCAGGAGAAATCCTGGACGCAGATGCAGGGTCACATGGATATGATCGCGGATACCTTGTCCGATGGCATTGCCAAGCAGTTTCCGGACAAGGCCCATTGAGGCACGCCAGCGCCCTGCGGCAACTGGGAGCCACTCAGCAGAAACTGCTGAGCAAGCTGCTCGGTTGCGCGCAAGGCGCGACGGTGGAAGAGCTTTGCGACACGCTCGGCGTGACCCACAACGCGGTTCGGCAACACCTGACCGCGTTGCTGGCGCAAGGCTTCGTCGAACGCGGCGAGTCGGCCCCGAGCGGCGGCCGCCCGCGCGCGTGTTTCGTGCTGACGCAGGAGGGGCGCGAACTGTTTCCGCGCAATTACGCCCTGATCGCCGCTGGCATGATCGAGCATCTGTATGCGCATGCCGGCGTGTGGGCGGTGCGGGACATGCTGGCGGAAATGGGCGCCAAACTGGGCCAGGAAGCCGCGACGCGGATTGCGACCGCAGTCGACCGCGATCAAGCCACGCGGCTGCTGGCCGAACAACTCGATGCGCTGGGCTATGAGGCGCGGGTCATCGATACGGACGGACAGGCGCAAGTGGAAGCTTGGAACTGTGTGTTTCATGCGCTCGCCCGCCAGCATCCCGACGTGTGCCGTTTCGACCTGGCCTTCATGAGCGCGGCGACCGGGCGCCCGGTGCAGCGCACGGCATGCATGCTGCACGGCCAACCCGCGTGCCGCTTCCGGCTCGATGCTGCTCCGCCGAAACCCCTCGGCGCGGAAAACTAAAGTCACTGGATTCCCGCCAAAAGCATGCAACGGCTGAAGATCGCGGATAATCAGGTAATCCATTATCCCTTCACCGTGCTTGAGATATCGACATGACACCTCTTGCGGGCAAGACGCTGTTTGTCACCGGCGCATCGCGCGGCATCGGCCTCGCGATCGCGCTGCGCGCCGCGCGCGATGGCGCGAACATCGTCATTGCGGCGAAATCGGACGTGCCGAATCCGAAATTGCCCGGCACGATCCGTACCGCTGCGGCGGCAGTCGAAGCCGCCGGCGGCAAGGCGCTCGCCATCAAGTGCGACATTCGCGACGAGGACAACGTGCACGCGGCGGTCGCTGCCACCTTCGCACGCTTTGGCGGAATCGACATCCTCGTCAACAACGCCAGCGCAATCTGGTTGCGCAGCGCGCTCGACACGCCGATGAAGCGCTTCGACCTGATGCAACAGGTCAACGCACGCGGCACGTTTCTGTGTTCGCAAGCTTGCCTGCCGCATCTGCTCAAATCCGCCAATCCGCATATCCTCACGCTCGCGCCGCCGCCATCGCTCGATCCGAAATGGTGGGCGCCGCACACCGGTTACACGCTTGCGAAGATGGGCATGAGCTTCGTCACGCTCGGCCTCGCCGCCGAGTTTGCCGACAAGGGCGTGGCGATCAACGCGCTATGGCCGCGCACGATCATCGCCACCGATGCGCTGAACATGATTCCGGGAATTCCGACGAACCGTTGCCGCAGACCCGGGATTCTGGCCGACGCCGCTCACGCGATCCTCACTCGGCCCGCACGCGCAACCACCGGCAGATTCTTCATCGACGAAGACGTGCTGCGCGAGGCTGGAGTCACGGACCTTTCCGGCTACGCCGTCGATCCGGCGCAGCCGTTGTTGCCGGATTTGTTTCTGGATTGATTCCGAGGGTGTCGATGTCAAATACCGGAGCGGGGTAAATCAGCCCAGCGCCTGGGCCAGATCCGCGACCAGATCGTCGGGATGTTCCAGTCCGACGGAAATCCGCAACAGGTTTTGCGGCGAGGTCGGATG
>JAFEFD010000589.1 GCA_018240765.1 Pseudomonadota bacterium
CTGTCGTTGACTGCGACGAACAGCTTGCCATCGAGCTCCACGCGATCACCGGCGCGCACGCTCGAACCGATTTCGGCGACGTTGCCGTTGACGCGGATTTCTCCGGCCTGGATGCGTTCTTCGAGCATGCGCCGCGATCCCAGGCCGGCATTGGCCAGCACCTTGTGCAAGCGTTCTTCCAGAACCGGGCCATCGGTTTGCGTGCGCTTCAGGGAGAGCAGGGTACGTGGGGTATTCATGCGTTGTGTTCCGGTGCTGCGTCTGCGGAATCGTCGTTCGCGGATTCCTCATTGGCCGCTTCTGTCTCCGACGCAACCAAAACTTCATCGGCGTCATCCGCCAGCGCGACTGGAGCGAGGGTCAGTTGCGGATCGAAGTCCTCGATGTCGCGGATCTCGGCCATCGGCGGCAACTCGTCGAGCGACTTGAGGTTGAAGTAATCCAGGAAGTTCTTCGTGGTGCCGAACAGGGCCGGCTTGCCGGGCACGTCGCGGTAGCCGACCACGCGCACCCATTCACGTTCTTCCAGGGTCTTGACGATATTGGTCGAAACCGCGACGCCGCGGATCTGCTCGATCTCGCCGCGCGTGATCGGCTGGCGGTAGGCGATCAGGGCCAGGGTTTCGAGCAGGGCGCGCGAATACCTGGTCTGGCGCTCGGTCCACAGGCGCGCAACCCATGCGTGCACGTCCTGGCGAACCTGGTAGCGGAAGCCGGAGGCGACCTCCACGAGCTCAACGCCGCGTTCGGCGCAATCGGCGCCGAGAACTTCGAGCGCGCGCGCCAGTTCTTCGTGGCTGACGGCTTCGTTTTCCCCGAACAGCGCCGACAACTGTGCCAGCGACAGTGGCTGCGCGGCGGCGAGCAGGGCGGCCTCGACGATGCGCTTGACTTGCGGAAATTCGATCATGGTTATCATGCTTTATTGAAAAGTGCGGCCATGGATGACCGCTTCTTGATTTTCGCGCTCAGGGAAGATCGCACTCATACATTCGTAGCGAGAGATTTGAGATAGATCGGCGCGAGCGGCTCGGTCTGGGTGATTTCGATCAGCAGTTCCTTGGCCAGCTCGAGGATGGCAAGGAAGGTCACGACGATGCCGATCCGGCCTTCTTCGACATTGAACAAGGTTTCGAAGCGATGGAATTCGCCGTCGCCGATGGTCTTGAGTACATCGCTCATGCGGTTGCGCACCGAAAGCGCCTCGCGCTGGATCGCATGATGGCCCAGCAGTTCCGCGCGCTTGATCACGTCCTTGAGCGCGAGCAGCAGTTCGCGCAGGTCCACCGGCGGCGGCAGGCGCACCACGGCCTTGTCCGGCACGAACGCAGATACCAAAGCGAAGTCGCGTTCCTGGCGCGGCATCGCCTCGATGTCTTCGGCGGCTTTCTTGAAGCGTTCGTATTCCTGCAGGCGGCGCACCAGTTCCGCGCGCGGATCCTCTTCCACGCCTTCCTCGGCGGGCGGGCGCGGCAGCAGCAAGCGCGACTTGATCTCGGCCAGAATCGCGGCCATCACCAGGTATTCGGCGGCCAGTTCCAGGCGCATCTCGTGCATCAGGTCGATATAGTCGACGTACTGGCGCGTGATCTCTGCGATCGGGATGTCGAGGATATCGAGGTTTTGGCGCCGGATGAGGTACAGCAGCAGATCAAGCGGACCCTCGAACGCCTCGAGGATGACTTCAAGCGCATCCGGCGGGATGTACAGATCCTGCGGCATCTGCAGCACGGGCTGGCCGCGCACGATCGCCAACGGCATTTCCTGCTGCTGTGGCGGCGTTGCGAAAATGGCGGCGCTGTCCGGGGACTCCGGTGTGGCGGCGGCCTGGGTGGTCATGGACGGGAATTCATCATGCAGCGCGCTTCTCACGAAGCGTTGAGTGGGGTTGTCTGGAGTCTCATGGATCCGGCGGTGCGGGCGCGGGCGAATCGTTTCGATTCGTCATTGCACTTGCCGCCAACATGCTTGCTGCCATCGGCACGCATGGCATTGCGGGCGAGGACGCATTACGAAAAAGTCTTGTAGCGGAGCCGTGATGCTGGCGTCTGCCCTGCGGGCGCCGGGTTGCTCCGTATCGGATGGCAAGGTTAAGGATTTTGGCTGCCTAAGTCCAGCGTTATTGAATAAAATCCCCATGGCCCCATCAGAAGGGTAACTACGGTTCCAGGCAGTCATGTCCTCCGCTTTGCACAGCAAACTCGATGCCCGCGCGCGACAACTCCTGCGCGCGTTGATCGCCCAGTACATCGCCGATGGCCAACCGGTGGGCTCGCGCACATTGGCGCGCAGCGCGGGGCTGGACGTGAGCCCGGCCACGATCCGCAATGTCATGTCGGACCTGGAAGAACTCGGCCTGCTGGCCGCGCCACACACCTCGTCCGGTCGCGTGCCGACCGCCCAGGGTTATCGCGTTTTCGTCGACAGCCTGCTGGAACTCAAGCCTTTGGAAGCACCGCAGATCGAACGGATGCGCCGCGAACTGCCGACCGCCGGCGCCACCCAGGACCTGCTCAGCGGTGCTTCGGCGTTGCTCTCGGACGTCACCCGCTTCGCCGGCGTCGTCAGCGTGCCCAGGCGCGAGGAGTTTCCGTTCCGCCACATCGATTTCGTCGCGCTCGATGGCAATCGCGTGCTTGTGATCCTGGTGTTCTCGGACAACGAAGTGCAAAACCGCGTCGTCGCGACTCAGCGCGTCTACGCGCCGGCCGAACTCGAACAGGTGGCGAATTTCCTCAATGCCAATTATTCGGGCCTGCGCATGGGCGAGATTCGCGAGCGCCTGACCCGCGAGATGCGCGAGACCAGCCATCGCCTGTACCAGCTCATGGTCGCCGCTGCCGACGTGACCCAGCAGGCGTTCCCGGACAGTCCGGGCGCCGACATGCTGGTGGCCGGCCAGGTCAATCTGATGGGCGCGCAGGGCGTGGCGGACGTGGATCGCCTGCGCGAACTGTTCGAGGCGTTCCAGCGCAAGCGCGACCTGCTGAACTTGCTGGAAAGCTGTGCGCGTGCCGAGGGCGTGCGTCTGTTCATCGGCGAGGAATCCGGGTTCGCCGCGCTTGACGGCCTGAGCCTGGTCACAGCGCCTTACGGAATCGAAGGCCGCGTGCTGGGCGTGCTCGGCGTGATCGGACCGACGCGCATGGCCTATCAGCGCGTGATTCCGGTGGTGCAGACGACCGCGCAATTGCTGTCCGGTGCCTTGAATCAGGCGCGGCAGGCCACATAGATCAGGCTGCATTTGGCTCGTCATTCCGGCCAATCCCCGGGCGCAATGACGATGTATTTGTCTGGGAAGGATGATGATGGAAGACACAGGCGCCAAACCCGCGGAAGACGCAGCACAGCCGGAAGCCGACGAACTCGGCAAACTGGTCAACGAATACGAATCCAAGCTCGGCGAGATGCGCGACCTGCTGTTGCGCGAGCGCGCCGAGATCGAGAACCAGCGCAAGCGCCTGCAACGCGATCTGGAGCAGGCGCGACGTTTCGCCAATGAACGCCTGCTCGGGGATCTGCTGCCGGTCTGTGACGGGCTCGAGCGCGGCCTCGCGGTGGAAAACGCGGACGTCAAAGCCATGCGCGAAGGCCTCAACCTGACCCTAAAGGCGTTGTTGAAGGTTGCAGACAACAACGGCCTGAAGCAGGTCGATCCCATCGGCCAGCCATTCAACCCGGAAATCCACCAGGCCGTGGGCATGCTCGATGCGCCGCAGGTCGCGCCGAACACCGTGGTTTCGGTGATGCAGAAGGGCTACGTACTCAATGACCGCCTGCTGCGGCCGGCGCTCGTCATGGTCGCCAAGGCGCCGAACTCCTGATTGGGGCAGGCTTGAATTGAATCGGCGTTAACCCTATTTAGCAAACCATTCGCGGCGCGGCCGCAATCCACGTTACGGGAGACTCATCATCATGGGCAAGATCATCGGTATCGACCTGGGCACCACCAATTCCTGCGTGTCGGTGATGGAAGGCACGACCGCGCGCGTCATCGAAAACTCCGAAGGCGATCGCACCACGCCATCAATAGTCGCGTTCAAGGACAACGAAGTCCTGGTCGGCGCGACCGCCAAGCGCCAGGCCGTGACCAATCCGAAGAACACGTTTTACGCGGTGAAACGCCTGATCGGCCGCAAGTTCACCGACGCCGAAGTGCAGAAAGACATCAATCTCGTGCCGTACAAGATCGTGCAGCACGACAACGGTGATGCCTGGCTCGCGACCGCCGACGGCAAGAACCTTTCGCCGCAGGAAATCTCGGCGAAGATCCTGATGAAGATGAAGAAGACCGCGGAGGATTTCCTCGGAGAAACCGTTACCGAGGCCGTCGTCACGGTGCCCGCCTACTTCAACGACTCGCAGCGCCAGGCAACCAAGGACGCCGGCCGCATTGCGGGTCTGGACGTCAAGCGCATCATCAACGAACCGACCGCGGCGGCTCTGGCCTACGGGATCGACAAGAAGGGCGGCGATCGCAAGATCGCGGTTTACGACCTCGGCGGCGGCACGTTCGACATCTCGATCATCGAGATCGCCGAAGTCGACGGTGAAAAACAGTTCGAAGTGCTGGCCACGAACGGCGACACGTTCCTCGGCGGCGAGGATTTCGATAAACGCCTGATCGATCATCTGGTCGAAGAATTCAAGAAAGAATCCGGCGTCGATCTGAAAAACGACTCGCTCGCGTTGCAGCGCCTGAAGGACGCCGCCGAGCGCGCCAAGATCGAGCTGTCGAGCGCGCAGCAGACCGACGTCAACCTGCCGTACATCACGGCGGATGCGTCCGGTCCCAAGCACCTGAATCTCAAGCTCACCCGCGCCAAGCTCGAAGCGTTGGTCGGCGACCTGATCGAGAAGACGATCGGTCCGTGCCGCACTGCGCTCAACGATGCCGGCCTGAAGGTCGGCGACATCAACGAAGTCATTCTCGTCGGCGGGCAGACGCGCATGCCCAAGGTGCAGGATGCGGTCAAGGATTTCTTCGGCAAGGAGCCGCGCAAGGACGTCAATCCGGATGAGGCCGTTGCTGTCGGCGCGGCGATCCAGGGCGGCGTGCTCGGCGGCACGGTCAAGGACGTGCTGTTGCTCGACGTCACCCCGCTGTCGCTGGGCATCGAGACGCTCGGCGGCGTGATGACCAAACTGATCGAGAAGAACACCACGATTCCGACCAAGAACACGCAGGTGTTCTCCACCGCGGAGGACAACCAGGGCGCGGTCACCGTGCACGTGCTGCAGGGCGAGCGCGAGCGCGCCAGCGCGAACAAGTCGCTGGCGAAGTTCGACCTCGCCGGCATCGAGCCGGCGCCGCGCGGCATGCCGCAGGTCGAAGTCACGTTCGACATCGACGCGAACGGCATCCTGCACGTGTCGGCGAAGGACAAGAAGACCGGCAAGGAGCAACGCATCGAGATCAAGGCCGGCTCGGGCTTGAACGAGGACGAGATCCAGCGCATGGTGCGCGACGCCGAGGCGAACAAGGAAGACGACAAGAAATTCCACGAACTCGTCGGCGCCCGCAACAAGGCCGACCAGCTGGTGCATGCCACGCGCGCGGCGATCAAGGAGCACGGCGGCAAGGTGCCGGGCCAGATCGGCGCGATCGAGGCGGCGTTGTCGGATCTGGAAAAGGTCATGAAGGGCGACGACAAGGACGCCATCGAAGCCAAGTGCACGGCGCTGGAACAGGCCGCGCAATCGCTGGCTGCGGCGGCATCCGCCGGCCACGCGGGTGGTGGCGATGCCGGCGCGCAGGCGACCGGCGGCTCCGCGCCGAAGGACGACGTCGTTGACGCCGAGTTCACCGAAGTCAAGGACGATCACAAGTAATCAGTGGCACAACAACGCGCCGGATTCCTCCGGCGCGTTTTTCTTTGGGGATGGCATGGACAAGGGCAGGCTCGAAGCCTTCACCGACGGCGTCATGGCCGTGGTCATCACGATCATGGTGCTGGAACTCAAGGCCCCGCACGAGGCGACACTGCCGGCGCTGCTCGGCAACTGGCCGGTTTTCGCGAGCTACGTGCTCAGCTTCGTCTATGTCGGCATCTACTGGAACAATCACCATCACCTGATGCATCTGGTCGAGCGCGTGAACGGCAAGGTGATGTGGGCAAACCTGCACATGCTGTTCTGGATTTCGTTGTTCCCGTTCAGCACGGCCTGGCTGAACGAAGCGCACGGCATGGATGGCGGATTTCCCGCGCCGCTGCCAACTCTCGTCTACGGCGTCGTCCTGCTGTTGACCGCATTGGCGTGGATCCCGCTCACGCGCACTCTCATCGCCTGCAATGGCGGCGCACAAGGCGCTCTTGCGCGTGCCCTGGGCGGCGGGTGGAAGGAGATGATCTCGCCGGTCATTTACCTCCTCGCCATTGCATCCGCGTTTTTCGCGCCCATCGTGTCTTGCGTGTTGTATACGGTCGTGGCGCTGATCTGGATCGTCCCCGACCGCCGCATCGAGCGGCATGCGATGCCGAACCTGTGAACGAATCTCCATGAGCAAGCGCGATTACTACGAAGTCCTCGGCGTCGAACGCAGCGTCACCGAAGTCGAATTGAAGAAATCCTTCCGTCGCCTGGCGATGAAGTACCATCCGGACCGCTGTCCGGACGATCCGCACGCGCAGGAGAAATTCAAGGAGGCCAAGGAAGCCTACGAGGTACTTGGCGACCCGAACAAGCGCGCGCTTTACGACCGCCACGGCCATGCCGCGTTCGAGCAGGGCATGGGCGGGCGCGGTGGCGGCGCCGGCTTCGCCGACATGGGTGACATATTCGGCGATATTTTCGGCGACATCTTCGGCGGCGGGCGCGCGCGCCAGCCGCGGCGCGGCGCGGATTTGCGCTACATCCTCGAACTCGACCTGGAAGAAGCGGTGTTTGGTGCGGATAAGGAAATCCGCGTGCCGACGCTGGCCGCCTGCGAGAAATGCGATGGCTCCGGTTCGGCCGACGGCAAGCTGGAAACCTGCGCTACCTGCCAGGGCCACGGCCGGGTGCGCATGCAGAACGGCATCTTCTCGATCCAGCAGGCGTGTCCGCATTGCGGCGGCAGCGGCAAGAAGATCGCCAATCCGTGCAAGGCCTGCCGTGGCGAAGGTCGCGTCGAGCGCGAGAAGAAGCTCGCGGTGAAGATTCCGGCGGGCGTGGACAGTGGCGATCGCATCCGCCTGTCCGGCGAAGGCGAGGCGGGCCCGGCCGGAACGCATCCGGGCGATTTGTACGTCGAGGTCAACGTGCGCGAGCACGCGATCTTCCAGCGCGAGCGCGACGATTTGTTTTGCGACGTACCGATTCGCTTTTCGCAGGCCGCGCTTGGCGCCGAACTCGAAGTGCCGACGCTCGCTGGCGAAGTGACGATCAAGATCCCTGCGGAATCGCAGACCGGCACCTTGTTCCGACTGCGCGGCAAAGGCGTCAAGAACGTGCGTAGCGGTCATGTCGGCGATCTGATCTGTCGTGTCGTGATCGAAACGCCGGTCAAACTGAGCAAATCCCAGCGCGAGCTGCTGGAGCAGTTCGAAGCCAGTTTTGGAGACGATGCCGGCAAGCACACGCCGCGCGCGAGTTCCTGGTTCGATGGGGTCAAGCGTTTCGTCGAACGCGTGACTTCCTGAAGCGCCGCGTTGCGGCTACGATTGCCGCATGAGCGATCTCGTCGACGTCGTCGTATACGGTTCCTCCGGCCGCATGGGCCAGGCGGTGGTGCGCGCGATCCTGGAATCCGACAAGGCGCGCCTGGCCTGCGCACTGGTGCGTCCGGGATCGGGCCTGGCCGACGAACCGCTGGATCGCGTCTTCGGCACGCTTCAGCGCGTCGTCGATTTTTCCACGTCGCTGGATCCTGACGTGCGCTGCGACGTGCTGGTGGATTTCAGCGGACCCAACGCGTTCGATGCTGCGCTGGCACTGGCCGTGCAGCGGCGTGCGGCTTTCGTCAGCGGCACCACGGGATTGCGCGATGAGCAACGCACGGCGCTCGAACGCGCCGCGCAGACGATTCCGGTATTGTGGGCAGCCAATTTCAGCCTCGGCGTTGCCATGTTGCTGCGCGTGGCCAAGCGCGTCGCCGCGGCCTTGCCGGACTGGGACTGCGAGATCCTGGAAATGCATCACGCGCGCAAGCAGGACGCACCATCAGGCACGGCGCTGGCGTTGGGCCAGGCTGTCGCCGAAAGTCGCGGCACGACCTTGCCCGAATGCGCGGTGCTTGCGCGCATCGACAAGATCGGACCGCGCAAGCAAGGCGAGATCGGTTTTGCGGTGCTGCGTGGCGGCGATGTCGCCGGTGAGCACAGCGTGCTGTTCAGCACCGAAGGCGAGCGCATGGAGGTCACGCATCGCGCTGCCAACCGCGACATTTTTGCGCGCGGCGCGCTGGCTGCAGCGTTGTGGATCGCGCATCGCGCGCCGGGGATGTATTCCATCGACGAAGTGCTTTCGCCCGCCGAGGTCTAGGCTTTTTTCAGCTTCGCCACCAGCGCTTTGAGGGTCGCCTGGGTTTCGGCGCCGAACCAGCCATCGGCGAATTCCTCCACGCGCAGCCGCGTCGGATCGGTGAACAGTGCGATGAGGTCCGAGCGCGCCAGCAAGCGTGTGGTGGACATCGCCTGTGGTGGCAACTTGAGCAGATCGCCCAGCCAGGCCAGGGCGCGCGGCTGCACGTCGTCGACGGCGGCGAGTTCGTCTACCATGCCGATCTGCAATGCCTGTTCCGGTTCGAGCATGCGGCCCTCGACCATCATGCGCTCGGCCGGATAGGTCCCTACGAGGCGGCGCAGCGCGCATTGGATGACTTCAGGAATCGACAGCCCGACCTGCACTTCGTTCAAGCCGATGCGAAATGGCTTCTCCGGATCGACACTGCGCGCCATGACCCGATAGTCGCAGAAGATCGACAACACCGCGCCGCCGGCCGGGCTGTGTCCGCCAATGGCGGCAACGACGGGAATCGGCGAGTTCGCCAGCGCAGCGCACAGGCCGAAGAAATCCTGCCAGAAGGCCACGAGTGCCACGCGGTCGAGTTGCAGGAGTTCGGGTACGTCGAGGCCGGCGGAGAACATGCCGGGACGGCCGGACAGCACGATGCCGCGCGCGCCATGGGCATCGGCATCCTCCACTGCGGCACGAAGTTTTCGCACCAGCTCGGGATTCAGCGCATTGACTGGCGGCCGCGCCAGGCGCAGTTCGAGGATGGAGTCGTGGCGGATGGATTCGAGCATGGCAGTCGGCCTTTGTTGCGATGCGGGTATCATAAGCGAAACATTGTCGAGTCAAACATGCGTTTGAAATTGCTTGGGTTGCTTTTGTGGAGTGTCGCCGCGAATGCGCTGGCGGCGAGTCATCTGGTCGTCGAGCACGCATGGATTCGCGCTGCACCGCCGGGTGCGGCGATGCTGGCAGGCTATGCGACGCTGAAGAATGCCGGCGATGCGCCAGTCGTGGTCACCGGCGCGAGCAGCGCCGATTTCGGCGACGTGTCGTTGCACGAGAGTTTCAGCGAAAACGGCATGGAGCGCATGCATCCGCTCGGCGACGTGACGATCGCGCCGGGCGCCAGCGTCGTCTTTGCTCCGGGCGGCAAGCATTTCATGCTGATGGGTGGCAAGCGCGAGTTGAAAACCGGCGATGCGGTGGAAATCCACATTGCCACGAAATCCGGACCGGGAGCCGAAACGGAGTTTGCGGTACGCGAAACGGCACCTTGAAACGACAATCGGATCAGGACCTGAATTTCACGCTGCGGCCCGGCGCTTGCCATTGCCGAGCACGCGGGCGAGGAAGTGGCCCGTGTGCGAAGTCTTGTCCGCGGCGATCTGCTCGGGCGTGCCGGTGGCGATGATGCTGCCGCCGCGGCCGCCGCCTTCGGGGC